>VBGV01000215.1 GCA_005880755.1 Chloroflexota bacterium | reverse complement strand
TTACGAGCGGGCGGCGGAACAAATCCTCACCGGCGGCGTCAGCCTCGTCGTGGTCACGCTGGGGGCGCAGGGCGCGTTCGGGGCCCATCGCGAGTTTCGGGTCAAGGTCGACGCCCCGCAGGTCGACGTCGTGGACACCATCGGGGCGGGTGACGCCTTCGGGGCGGCGTTCCTGGCGTGGCTGCACGACCACGACGCGATCCGACGGGACCTCGGCCTCGACGGCGAGGAGCTGAGGGCGGCCCTGGATTTTGCATGCCTGGCCGCTGCGCTGACGTGCGCCCGAGCAGGCGCCGACCCGCCATGGAAATGGGAGATGGACGCCGAGACGGCGCGGCGAACGGCCTGACTTCGGCTACTGAACCAGATATTCCCCCGTCACATCGCGGCGCCGGTGGTGGTGGGCGGCCGGAAATAGCTCCAGGCCACGACAACCAGGAAAGCCCCCAAAAGGATTGAGATCCCGATGTCGTTGCCCCGGTCGTCCTTGTCGTTGATCTCGATCGCCAGCCAGATGAGCTTGAGTACCAGGGCGAGGCCGATGGCGGCCAGAGGAACCAGGGACCGTGAGTACTTGCGACGACCCGTGAAGTACCAGATCAAGAGGCCCACGAATACCAGCGGGATGATGATCTCGTCGACCTTGTGCAGAAACTCGTCTTCGGTCGGGATGGCGGTCGCGAGGGCGACGGCGAGAGCGCCGGCGAAGGCAGCCACGGCGAAGTTCAAGGCTCGGTTGTTGGCTTCCCCAAGTGTCATTTGTTCCTCCTCAGTGCAGCGTCCGACGGCAGCAGAGATGGTCCATCGATATTGTGGCTCGGGCGCCGTGTAGCCCGCCGTTCGGGCACGAATGGCCGGATCCAAGTTCGCGGATCCCGCCATTCGGGCTCACCTGGCGGTATCCGCTGCCGCGGTTAGTGGGTGGCTCCCCCCGACGGAGTCGGTGATGGCGAGTGTTTCGGCTTCGGCGTCGGTTTCGGGGTGGGGGTTGGAGATGGGACAGCCGTCGGGCTTGGTGACGGTGTTCCGCCTACCGCTGCGGCGACGTCGTTCCTGACGGTCGGCAGAGTCTGATAGAAAACCCCGCCCGGGCACTCTGTCGCATTGACGTCGCGATGGCCGGCGATGTTGGCGAATGTGCTGCTGGCGCCTGTCACCGGGTTGGTGTAGCGGTTGGACCCGTTTGGATCGATGCTGTGGGTCGACGCTTTCCAGGCCAGCATCTGCTCGATGCCATTGCGGCCGGCGGCCGTGGTGTCTTGTGAGGTCAATGTGCCCAGGAGCGCGATTCCCACCGTTCCTGAGTTGAACTGATACGCGTGGGCACCTGTTACACCCTTGCCTGTCGTGTCCTCACCCGTCGGATACGCTCCCGTGGGATACGGACGTGAGTAGCGACCCTCATAGATGCGGCCGGACTCGTCGACGAGAAAGTTGTAGCCGATGTCGCCCCAGGTCTGAGTCACAGCGTGGTAGTAGTAGATCGAGCGGATCGTGGCGGCGGGATCTGGGTCTCGGTTCTGGGTCGCGGTGTGATGGCAGATGAGCTTCTGGATCGGATAGAACTCGGGCGGCCACGTCATCAGGCTCTCGTCGCATCCCCATCCCGCACGTGAGATCACAGCCGGCAGGCTGGGCGCGGCCAGAACTCCGTTGACCGTTTCGTATGTGACCGTGCGCTCGCCATCGACCATCGCGAGCACCCGCAGTCGCGAGAGAGGCCGATCCGTGACGACGCGCACCGCGTTTGCGCCGCCGGCGATCATCACAGCGCCGTAGGTTCGACCATCGTTCTTTTGCTCACCGACCTCATCGTGCAGCACGGTCGATGCCGCTGCGAAACCAGCTCCGGCGTCGAACGCGACCTTGACCAAAGCATCGTGGTGCCCCTCCCAATGCACCGCGACGTGAGACGCGATGAAAGGCAGGGTGAAGACCGAATCACTGTCAACGTTGCGCTCTTCCTCATGCGCTCGGGTCTTGATCCGAACCTTTGCGTACACGCGCGTCGGGCCGACCAACTGCAAAGCATCGATGCCGCTGCCGACCACGATGCCCGCACCGATCAAGCGCATGAACGTCCGACGGCTGATCCTTGAAGGCACGCCCTGAAACCCGGCCGAGTCTATCAGCGGACCCAGGCGCGGAATTACGTACCTTTGGCGTCAGCGAGGCGTCTCAGACCGGGACGACAGGCACCGCTGGCGTCAGCGAGGCGTAATCCGGCGGATCGCGTGGAGGTTGGTAGCCCCGGCGGGATTCGAACCCGCGATCTCAGCCTTGAGAGGGCTGCGTCCTAGGCCACTAGACGACGGGGCCGCTATTGGTGGGCGGCATTGGGTTTGAACCAATGACCTCTTGCGTGTGAGGCAAGCGCTCTCCCACTGAGCTAGCCGCCCATGGGAGAGTCAATTCTACCCACCCTCGTACGATGCTCAGGGGATGGAAACGCCGCTCGCCGACCGCCGCTGCGTGGTGTGCACCCCCGACACGCCCACCCTCGCGCCTGAGCAGATCGACAAGCTCCTCCAGCAGCTGTCCGGTTGGAGCGTGGCCCAGACTGACGGCCATCTGCAGCTGACCAGGACGTTCCGTTTCAAGGGCTTCATGCCCGGGGTCCAGCTGATCAACCGGATCGCCCCCATCGCCGAGGCCGAGGGTCACCACCCCGACCTCCACCTCACCTACGGCTCGCTCCGGGTCGACCTCTGGACGCACGCCGCCGGCGGGCTGACCGAGAACGACTTCGTGCTGGCGGCCAAGATCGACCAGATCGAGGCCGCCTGACAGCGCTTCACACCTTCTTAACCGGCATTCCTTTGTTTTGTAGGCACCTTCCGGATACAGTTTTCCGGCTTGATGCACTTCATCATGTGCTGGGCGCTCCACCAAAAGGAGCGCGAGGTGCTGCTGAGAGGGATTCTGCCCTGGGGGATCGACGCCGTCGTGTTCTGCTGGCGCTGTGACCGCATGCGTGGCCGCGCCGTCCGGGTCCTCCAGCTGACGCCTCAGGGCCTGCACGCCTGCAGCGCCCACTCAGCGCTCTAGTACGACCGCCGGGTAGTAGGCCTGTAGCGTGGTCAGTCGGGGGAACTCCCGCGCCGCCTCGTCGCGCAGGCCCAGGTCGACCCCCCAGCTCACCACGACGACCGCATCGCAGTCATGCAGCTGCTCGGGTCGTGTCACCACAGTGAAGTCCGTCGTGTACGCGGACAGCACCTGTTCGTCGCTGTGGATGACGCACACTCGCTGTCCCGATTCGTGGATACGCGCCACAGCCGCCGCCGCCTGGGGCAGGGCGAGCGGATCTTCCGTGTACCCCGCGGCCTGGCTGACCACCGCGGCGACGGCGCCCAGCACCACGACTGGCGCCAGGACCCACCACCGAGCTATGGCTGCCGCCATCAGGTACGCGCACGCGGGCACGAGGAAGATGAAAAAGCGCGGATAGAGGAAGGCCGGCCGGAGCACGAGCCACAGGACCAGGACCACCGCCGCCAGCACTGCCGACGCCGCCCAGAACCAGGGCTGTTTCCGCTGCAGCCACAGGCCGAGGCCCGCGCTCGAGAGCCACAGGCCGATCGGCAGCAGCACCGGCGCACCGAGCAGGAAGAAGACCAGGTCGCTGGGAAACGTCGGATAGAACATCGGGGCAGGTAGGCCGTGCTGTGTGAACTCGATGAACTGGATGTTGGCGTTGGCGGCGGCGCCGAGCAGCAAAGCGCCGATCCAGGCCGGTGCCAGCTGCAGGACTTGCCCTCGCGATCGACGCGTTGCAATCCATGCGATGTGACACAGGAGCACGACGCCGGCGAACAGCTGCGCCGCGATCGCCAGTCCCATGATCAGGCTGTAGGCCACCAGGCGACCGCGGGTCCACTTTCCGTTGAGGATCAGGGTGGCCAGGACGGAGCCGAGAGCGGCGAGACTGTAGCCGCGCAGGTCGCGGCCGTTGTCCACAAACAGCGGGTCAGTCGCGATGTACAGGCCGGCGCAGACGCCCGCGAGCATGCCGAAGCGACGCACGAGCGCTCCGGTCGACACGCCGACCGTCGCACCGGCGGCAAGCGCTGGGATCAGCCGGTACAAGGCTTCGCTGCGGATCCCGGTCCCTGAATACATCAGGTGACTCAGCAGCGAGAGCAGGACGTGGTCGTTGGTCGCGACCTGCGTCAAGGGAATCGTCGGGATGACTGAACGGACGGCGAACGCATCCCAGATCGACGGCGTGGCAATGAAATTGGCGAATGACGCGGCCGCGTCGTACCCGAACGAGCGGCGTGAGCCAATCATGTAGACGGCGGCGGTGACGGCTCCCAGCAGGAGGCCGACCCTGACCTCCGCTCTGCTCACCTAGTTCGAAAGAGCTTCTTCCGGAAGGATCTCGATATCTTCGCCGGTGTAGGCGGCGGCCTGCATCCTGAACAGCCTCGCGTAGCGGCCGTTCAGCCGGATCAACTCCTCGTGCGTGCCCTCCTCGACCAGGCGGCCATGCTCGAGAAAGATGATCCGGTCCGCGCGCCGCACGGTCGAAAAGCGGTGCGAGATGTATACGGCGGTGCGGCCGTGCGTCAGCGAGCGCAGACGCTCGAACAGGTCGTACTCGGCCTGCGCGTCAAGAGCCGAGGTCGGCTCGTCGAGCAAGAGGATCCGGGCGTCCTCGCGCATGAATGCCCGCGCCAGGGCGACCTTCTGCCACTCGCCGCCCGAGAGGTTCACGCCGGCGTCAAACCACTTGCCCAGCGCCGTGTCGTAGCCCTCGGGCAGCCCCGCGATCAGCTCATCCGACCCGGCCTGCTTGCTCGCACTGACGACCGAGTCGCGATTCGCGATCTCCGGTACGTTGCCCAGACCGATGTTCTCTGACGCCGTCGCCTGGTAGTCGACGTAGTCCTGGAACATGGCGCCGATCTGGCGGCGCAGCTCGTCGGGCTCGAAGTCGCGGATGTCGATGCCGTCGATCAGGATCCGCCCCTCGAGCGGGTCGTAGAGGCGGCATATCAGCTTGAACAGGGTGGTCTTCCCCGCACCGTTGCGGCCTACGACCGCCAGGGTCTCGCCCGCGGTGACCGTGAAGCTCAAGTCGGTGAGCGCGTTCTTCTCAGCGCCCGGATAAGCGAAGCTCACGTGCTCGAACCTGATCTCGCCACGTAGTGGCTGCGGCACCGGCCTAGGTTCGGCTGCGACCGGCATCGATGGCTGCCTGGCCATCAGCTCGACGAGATTGTTGAGGTAGAGGTTGTGCTCGTACATGCCCGAGAAGCCGCTGAGCACGCTCTGGATCGAGTTCTGCACCTGCACGGCAGCCTGGGTGTATGCGGTCAGGCTGCCCAGTGACATCCGGCCGGCGATCGCCTGGAGGGCGATGTACAGATACGTGATCGACGTGACGATGGTGCTGAGGTTGCCCAGCACGAAACCTGTCATGTACCGGCGGACGAGTTGAGACTTCTGACTGTCGTAAAACGCGTTCGCGATGAGTCGGTACCTCTCGATGAAGTACTGACCGAGGCCGAAAAGCTTGACCTCCTTGGCGAACGAATCGGTCGTGACGAGCGAGACCATGTACTGCATGCGGCGAAGCAGTCGCGAACCCCAGCGCGCGATGTTGTAACCCCTCCAGCCATAGCGGGTGTCCGCGATGAAGGCAGGGATCGGTGAGATCAGCACCACCACGGCAAGAATCCAGCTCACGCCGAACAAGAGCGCGATCATCGTGGCCAGCGTGAGGAGGGTCTGGAGGAGGCCGAACGCGGTCGCGATCATCAACACAGGCCGGTTGATGGAATCGTTTTGAGCCCGCCGCAGCAGGTCGTAGGAAGCCGGGTCTTCGTAGAAGGGCAGGTCGAGCGACGCGGCCTTCTCCATGACCATGAGCTGGATGCGCATGGACACCGAGTTCTGGAGCAGCTGCTGAAAGATGTTGCGCAACGTGTTCAACAGCGCGCTGACGACGAAGAGGACGAACTGCAGTGCGGCCAGGAGAACGATCATCTGCACCGAGCTCAAGGTCGGTCCTGGAAGCCACGGCACGCCCAGGCTGGAAAAGACAATGCGGTCCGGCTGGTGGAACTGATGGATGGCGATGCCCGCGACGACAGCGTTGGTCAGCGTCAGCGTGATACCGACGGAGATCGTCGGGATGACGCCCGCCATGGCTGTCGTGACAAACAGGCCGATGGTGGTCGGGCGGCTGGCCTCCCAGACCAGGCGTAGGACCTGCGGGAGCGCCGCGGTCGTACCGACGACCGACTGCTTGAGGCTCTCCCATCGGCCGCGGAGGTCCTTGGGGCCTTCGGGTTGCTGCGGCGGCTCGATCGTGGGATCGCCGGTCAGGCCGCTGTTGGCGGGACC
>VBGV01000214.1 GCA_005880755.1 Chloroflexota bacterium | reverse complement strand
TGCACGCGCGACAGGCCGACGCCGGTCGCCAGCCCGAAAACCAGTGGTGAGGCCTTCGGGTAGAAGGCGGCAAGCGCAGTCGCGGCGGCGAACGAGGAGGCCGCGTGGCCGGAGGGAAATGACGCGTCCGTGGTGCGGATGCCGACGACCAGCACCTCGCGGCCGATGTGCGGCCGCTGCCGTCGGAAGACAGGCTTGATCATGCGCTGGACGAGGTATGTGGTGCCCAGCGCCGCGATCGATGTCGCGAGTCCGGCGCGGCGACCCTTCGACCCTCCCATCCAGGCCAGGGCGATGCCCGCTCCGACCCAACCGAGGCCCTCGCCGAGATCGGACACGATGGCCACGTAGCGGTCGCCCGCCGGTGAGTGGGGGAGGCCGTGGATGATCGTATAGAGGCGGCGGTCGACGGTCTCGGGCAGGATCCGCGGGGGTTCGACCATTGGCTTTCCCATCTTCAGGGAAACGCCCGCGGCCGCCCAGCTCTTCGCACGAGCGTTGAACCGTGGCGGTCCGGCGTTAACCGACTGTGAGGCCTCACCGAGCGCGGCGAAGAGCGGAAGGCGAAGACTTCGCCGATACCGGCGCGCCCGCGGCGGGGCGGTCAAGCATTCAAGAAGCTCGACGGATCGGACCTCTCGGTTTTCTCCGGATGCTGGGTCCGGGATTGATCACCGGAGCCAGCGACGACGACCCGAGCGGGATCGGGACGTACTCCCAGGTCGGAAGTCAGTTTGGCTACGGGCTGCTGTGGACCGCGGTTTTCACGTTTCCGTTGATGGCCGCGGTGCAGGAGCTCTGCGCTCGCATAGCGCTGCAGACGGGCGTGGGTCTCGGCACGTCGCTGAGGCGCAAGTTTCCTCGATCGCTCGTCGGCCTCTGCATAGCGGCATTGTTTGTCGCCAACACAATCAACGTCGGGGCTGACCTCGGCGCTGTGGCCGCGGGTGGCTCGATGTTGACCCAAGGCGTGGTGCCGCGGCTCGGGCTGCTCGTGCCGGTCGCGGTTTTGATCCTGGCCATGCAGCTCTTCCTGGCCTACGCGACCATCTTCAAGATCTTCAAGTGGCTGACGTTGGTGCTGTTCGCCTACGTCATCACCGGCTTCATCGTCCACCCTGATCTGCGTCAGATCCTGATCGCTAGCGTCGTTCCACACTTCGAGCTCAACAAAGAGTTCATCGCGGCTCTCGTCGCAATCTTCGGCACCACCATTTCGCCCTATCTCTTTTTCTGGCAGGCGTCGTCCGAGGTCGATGAGATGCGGGCCGCGGGCAAGTTGACGGAGACACGGAGGCATGGCGTGAGCCGCTCTGTGCTGCGGGCCGCGCGTGCCGACATCCTCGTTGGCATGTTCTTCTCGAACCTTGTCATGTACTTCATCATTTTCACGACGGCCGCCGTGCTGCATGCACACGGCAAGACTGACATCCAGTCGGCTGACCAGGCGGCACAGGCGCTTGCTCCGCTGGCAGGTCCGTTTGCTTTCGTCCTGTTCGCCGGCGGAATGATCGGGACCGGGTTGCTTGCGATCCCCATCCTCAGCGGCTCGGCCGCATACGCGGTCAAAGATTTCTTCGGTTTGAAGGGGACACTGTCGGACAAGCCCTGGTACCGACCGACCTTTTACGCGATCATCGCTCTTTCGACCCTCGCGGGCTTGGCTCTCAACCTTCTAAACGTCGATCCCATCCGGGCGCTCTTCGTCGCCGCGATCATCAACGGCCTGGTGGCGGCGCCTCTGATGGTCCTGATCGCCCTCCTTGGATCAGACCGCAAGATCATGGGCAGGCGTCGGAGCGGACGTCTGAGCACGTCCTTGACCTGGATCGCCACGAGCGTGATGGCAGCAAGCGCGGCGACCTTCATCGCCGAGCTGGCGCTTTCCTAGGTCGACGCACGCGCGTACGGCCAATACGCGACGCGTTCCACCTGTGAGGTACGAGTGCGAGCCCCCGTGGAGACGGTCGACGACAACCAGAACCTGAGCTCGCGCGGGCTGATCGCTTCGGTGGTCAGCGACGCGCAGCGCCTGGTCGCCCTCGAGATCGCGCTGGCGAAGCAAGAGCTCAGGGAGCTGGCCACCGGCAACGCGATCGCGGCCGGCATCATCGTCTTCGGCGGCCTGCTGACCGCCCTTGCGGTGCTGGTCGCGCTGCCGTCGCTCGTCGTCTGGCTCGTCCCATGGCACTGGCAGGCCGCGGCCGTCTGGGGCGCCGCGTACCTGGTGATCGGTCTTGGTCTGGTCCTGCTCGGCAAGTCACGCCTGCAGGTGCGCCTCCCCAGGCGGACGCTCGACAGCTTGAAGGAGAACAAGGAATGGGCGCTTCGGCACGTGAAATCGAACGGCAGATAAAGGAAACGCGCGAGCGGATGGACGATAACCTCAACCAGCTCGAAGGCCGCGTCGCCTCAAGTGCCGTCCGCTACGGGCGGATCGCGGCCGTAGTCGTGGCTGCCGTGGCCGTCGGCGGGGCGGGATTCCTGGTCTACAGGAGGATGCGCAAGCCGAAGCTGAAGGACCGCCTGGACGAGCTGTCGCTAGAGAACCTCCGTGAGCTCACGGACGAGCTATCCGGCCGTTTGAAGGGACGGCTGCCCGCGGTGACGGTCAAGGTCAACGCGAAAAGCCCGCGCCAGCCGGGCACTGTCGAAAACATCGTGCGCAAGCTCGCGCCCGCGCTCGCCGGCACCGTATCGACCGCGCTCCTCGAGCGAATCGCTCGTCCCCCGCGCAGAGATCACGCCCGCCGCGATCACGCGGTGCCGCAGGCAGACTGACATCGCGACTTTGCGCGACCGCGTCCGTCGCCTGGTCGCGCGGGCGCAGGCGACCCTTCCGGCTCGGGTCCTGACCGCCTACGGCGAGAGCCGGGCCAGCAGCTATGCGCTCGCGCTCGCATTCGCCGGGTTCATGGCCATGTTTCCGATGATCCTCGGCGGGCTAGCGATCATCGGCCTTGCGATCCGCGACCCGGCGACCGAGGCGCACTTTCAGTCGCTGGTGCTGCAGGTGTTCCCGAGCAGCGCGCAGCCCGAGCTGCAGAAAGCTCTGCTGGGTGTCAAGCAATCCGCCGGGTGGCTGAGTCTGGTCTCCCTCGGCGGCCTGATCTGGAGCGCGAGCAGCATCTTCGCGACGATGGAGTTCGCTCTCACCGAGATCTTCGGGACCAGGCAGCGCGACATGCTCCGCCAGCGGCTGATGGGCCTGGTGATGATGATCCTGCTCGTGGTGGCGATCGTGCTCACGGTCGCGGTCAACGCAGTCGCGGCGTTCCTGCCCCTCGCCTGGATGGGCTGGGTCACGAGCTTTGTCGCCGGCGCCGCGGTCATGGTGGCCCTGCTCGTCGCGCTCTATCGGTTTGTTCCCAACCGGACCTTCCGGGTCAGGGACGTGTTCCCCGGCGCGCTGCTCGCGGGGGTGCTCATCGAGGTGCTGTCGCTCGCCTTTCCCATCTACGCGCGGATCGCCGGTGGATTCAACACCTACGGCGCCCAGTTCGCCCTGTTCTTCCTGCTCGCGACCTGGTTTTACTTCCTCAGCCAGCTTCTGCTGCTGGGCGCGGTCTACAACAAATTCCGCCTGGGCGAACCGGCTGCCAGGGGCATCGTGGCGAGCCCGATGGGCGAGTCGCGGAGCAAGCCGGAGCCGGCGGAGGCGATCGAGCAGAGAAAGGCCGAAGTTGAGCCGCCGCCATCTCCGCGGCGGTCGATCTTCCAGCGCGCGGCCCTGGGCGTGGTCGTCGCGCTGGGGGTGGCAGCGGGTTTCGTCAGGCGCCGGCGAACCCGATCCACGATCTAGTTCGAGTTCAACCGCGGGTAGACGGCCCGACTCCGGGCGTTACCGAATAGAGCGGCCCAAGCGGCGACTCATGGCTTCAAGCCAGGGCCGACATGATCGCAAGGAGGTTCGTGCGTTTGGGAACTCTGCTTTTCATCCTGCTCGTGATTTTGGTGCTCGCGGTGCTCCTCGGAGCCGGCGGGTACAGCGTCCGGCGGTACTGGAGTCCCGCCGGGACAGAGATCGTCGAAACGTCGGGCGACACCGGCGGAGCGGGCGCCGGCATTGCGGCCGCGGTCCTTGCCCTGCTGGTGCTGATCCTGCTGTTCTTCGGCTTCACGCAGTGGAACTGGTTCGGCACGCGCTCTGGCGCGCCGGCCACCACCAACAACCCAACGGTCACATCGCCGGCGCCGGGCCAGCAAAGCCCGAGCGGCCAGACAAGCCCGAGCGGTGGGAGCAAAACCTCACCGAGCGCGGTCCCGTCTCCGTCGTAGTCTCCCTGACCCTCCTCTAGGGAGCTGCAGGGCCGAGTCCTTCGGGACCGGCCCTCTTCTTTTTCACAGGTAGGCGCTGAAAGAGAAGCGTTGCCCGGTTGAGGAGGAATCCCGATCCAAGGAGGTCCATTGATGGCCCGCCTGAGCACGCGGCAGCAGAATCGGATGTCACGGTCGACGTTTGCGTTCCCGAATGAGCGCAAAGAGCCGCTGAACGACGCCCGCCACGTGCGCAACGCCATCGCGCGTTTCGACCAGGTCGAAGGCGTGAGCGACGCGGAGCGCGATGCAGCGTGGCGGCGCATCCGGGCCGCGGCGCGCAAGTACGGCGTCGAGGTAAGCGCCAGGGGTTGGCGACAGCTCACGAAAGGTGGTCGAACCTCGCGGTCGAGATCGCGCTGAGTTCAAAAGCCGAGTAACGAGCCGTCACACGGGCGTTTTCTAAGTAGGACGTAAATCACGGCTGGACCAGACGGTTCAGCTCGGAAGGAGGTGATCAAGAGTGGTTGCGTTGATCGTCTTGATCCTGCTGCTGCTGCTCCTCGGCGGGGGCGGTCTGCTGGCACCAGCGCTTCAGATCCTCTGGATTCTGCTCGTCATCGGGCTGATCCTTTGGGTGCTCGGGTTCTTCGTGCGCGCCGCGGAAGGCAGTCGCTGGTATTACTGGTAGAACCACCATGCAGCAGTGATGGCGCCCGCCTCGCGCGGGCGCCTTTTCTTTCTTCACAAGAACTTACGGACGGGGGGAGGCGTATCTCCTACAGCTGTACGGCGACAGCTTTCGCGGGCGGCAGATACTTGCCGTGTCGGGTCAAACCCGGTCTCGCGTGGTTAGAGAGGGGATTGGAATGGGCATCGTCCAGCTTCCCGCCGGCAGGCTGTCGGGGAGCGCCGAGCGAATGGCGCTCAGCCGCGGTCTGGCCAGGCCAACCGGCTCCCGCTCGTCACTTAAGGTGCTGTCGGTAGGTGCGGTCACGCCCGCGTTCTGCGCCACATGCGCCGCGCCGATCGACTTCGGGGCGGTCTGGCGAGGCGAGGAGGTGTTCTGCAGCGTCGAATGCTCGCTGGGGGGTAATCGACCTGCATAGGTAGCCGCGGCGTGAGGCCTGCATTACCTTGTGTGGGCCTGATGCGAAGGCTTCTTTTGTGGTGCGCGCAGAATCGGTGGCTCGCGACGCACGTGCCCCGCTGGCGCTTCGCCCGGCGAGCGGTGAGGCGGTTCCTGCCGGGCGAGGGTTTTGAGGCCGCGCTGAAAGCGGCGGTCGACTTCAAGACACAACGGATCGGTGCGCTGTTCACGCTGTTGGGTGAAAACCTGACCGACCTCGCGGATGCCGACAGCGTGGTGAAGCACTACGAAGAGGTGTTGGCCGCATCACGTGAGATCGAGGCCGAGATCTCTGTCAAGCCGACGCAGCTGGGCCTCGACATCGACGCCGCGGCGGCATTCGCCAACCTGCAGCGACTGGCGCGCGCGGCTGAAAAGGCGAAGAGATTTCTGTGGATCGACATGGAGGGCAGCGCCTATACCGACAGGACGCTGGACCTTTACCGCCGCCTGCGGCCGCAGGCGCCACACGTTGGCGTCGCGCTGCAGGCCTATCTCTATCGGACGGTATCCGACGTCGCGGGCTTGCTGCCGTTGAGACCCGCGATCCGCCTGGTCAAAGGGGCGTACGCGGAGCCACCTGAGGTCGCGTTCACAGCCAAGCGTGACGTCGACGCGAATTATCTCGCTCTGTGCGTGTTCATGCTGCCGGAGGTCATGCGGAGCAGGCTGCGACTCGTGCTTGCGACGCACGACGTCGACCTGGTCGCCAAGGCCTGGCGCTTCGGTCAGGCCCTCGGCATGGACCGTTCGCAGCTCGAGGTCGCGATGCTCTACGGCATCCGCGCCGGCGAACAGGTCCGCCTCGCCCGCGAGGGGTTCACCGTGTGGGACCTCATCGCGTACGGGGACGCGTGGTACGCGTGGTACCTGCGGCGGCTGGCGGAGCGCCCCGCCAACGTTTGGTTCGTGGCGAGGCAGCTCCTACCGTAAGAAAGTAGAGGGAACCCTGCCGGGTTCCCTCTACTCCGGGGCGCTCAACGGCCGTTCACCATAATCAGCTGCATCCAGCTCCGGTGCCGGCCGGATTCGCGCCCCTAATTCCCTCCGGAGAGGAAGGGATTTTCGAAATTCCTACTCGTAGCCACGCGCGGCGACCTACAGGCGACGCGTGTCGCGGCCGGGCAAAGCCCGGCCGCCAAAGCACGCGAAACATTAGGGAACGGTTGGGACCTGTCCCGCGTTCTCCTGCGCCTCCCGCGCCGCGCTCTCGCC
>VBGV01000213.1 GCA_005880755.1 Chloroflexota bacterium | reverse complement strand
AGATCTTCAGCTTCCGCTCACGCCGTACTGCTGCTTGTCGCGCTCAAAGTCCTGCTCGTTGGTCTCGAAATGCGTCGTGCCCTGCCTGTCCGTGAAGTAGAAGAGGAAGTTCGTCTTGGGAGGGTTGATGCACGCGGCCAGCGCGGCTTTGCCAGGGTTGCTGATGGGGCCGGGCGGCAGTCCGGCGTGCATGCGCGTGTTGTATGGCGAGTCCAGCTGCAGCTCCGCGAAAGTCGGCTCGGGGGTCAGGCGCCCGAGCGCGTAGAGCAAGGTCGCATCGACGCCCAACGTCATGTTGATCTTCAGCCGGTTGTAGTAGACGCTGCAGACGTTTCCGCGGTCGGTTGACGTCTTGTTGTTCGCCTCGCGGTCGACCATCGAGGCCAGGATCACGATGGTCCGGATGTCCTCGGCCGGACGCCCTGACGTCGGTTGCGTGATCTGCGACCGCCAGTCGGCCGAGAAGACGGTACCGAACTGCTCCAGCTGCGCCTGGACGAGGCCCTTGGCCCCGACGACCGGGTCGACCAGGTACGTGTCCGGGAACAGGTAGCCCTCGAATGGGAAGTCAGCGTTGGTCGGTCGCGCGGGCAGGAACTTGTACGTGGCAGCCCAGGCGGGATCCTTCGCGACCCGGAGGTAGTCGGCGCCTGTGATGTAGCTGGGCGCGGTGCCGAGCTTCTTCTGGTCGACCAGCGCGGCCTGGTAGCGGAGCGGGAATCCCTCCGGAAACGTGATCGTCTTCTCGTCGGGGCGTCCGTGCTGCAGGGAGCTGACGATCTGGCTGAGCGACATGTTGGAGTTGAGCACAAACGAGCCCGCCTGGAACTTCGGCCCGGCGTTGGTCGCGCGCGTGTAGACGTCCCACGCGATCGTGCTCCGGATGAGGTGCAGGTCATAGAGGTCGGTGCCGATCTGAGTTGGCGTCTCGCCCGGGTCGATGTGAAAGCTCACGTTCTGGCCCGACGACGAGATCGGCGTGTTGACGTTGAAGTTCCACCAATCGATTCCGCGCGAGACAAGGAAACCCAACAGGGCCAGGACCACGACCACGGCGATCAGGCGTCTCACTCGACTCGGTCCTCTTCGAGCGCTTCCATCACGCGCTTGAACTCGTCCGCGTCGACCGTCTCGAGCCCACCCTCGGTCTCGCGCAGGAGCAGCACCCGGTCGGGGTCGCTCGTGTCCTCGACGAGGTAGAACGTCACACCATCGAGGTCGAAAGCATCGTGCAGCGTGAACCGGCGCTCGACCCCGGCGTCATCGATCAGCGTGACCTCTTCGTTTTCGGTCAACGCTTCGAGTCGAGGTGCGACTGGAGCAGCAGCGCGGCCGCCACGCGGTCAACCGTGACGCGTCGCTTCGCGCGGCGGACACCGCCCGCGATCAATGAGCGTTCCGCCGCGACGGTGGTGAGGCGCTCGTCCACGAGCTCCACCGGCAGACCGGATGCTTTGCGAAGCGAGTCCGCAAGCTCGCGTGCGGACTTCGCCTCGGGTCCGTACGAGCCGTCCATGCGGCGTGGCAATCCGACGATGATGCGAGTCGCCTCTTTGTCGCGCGCGATCTCACCCAGGCGCGACGCAAGCGTTTCCGACGGCGCGGCGTCGACGGTGGCAAGCGCCTGGGCGATCGTCCCTGTCGGGTCGCTGATGGCAAGTCCAACCCTCTTCGACCCGGGATCGACCGCCAGCACCCGCACTACGGCGATCGTTTGGGCGACGCCGACGGGCTGGGCGATGCTTGCGCCGCCGACGCGGCCGACGGCGCGTTCGACTCGACGACGTAGTGCAGCGTGATCCGGCGGTCGAGCAGCGGCATCAACGGAAGCGCCAGGGGCTGCTCCTTGATCGCGACCGACTTGATCGGCAGCTTCTCGAGGAAGAAGCGTGCCTGCGCCACCGGCCGGCCCACGATCGAGGCTCGAATTTTCTCCTCGTCCAGCTTCGGCGCAACGTAGGCCGACGCGCTGCCGACGAAGACGAGGAAGCCGCCCTTGGCCGAGCTCAGAAGCCGGTACTGGACCTGGATCGGGCTCTCGGTCAGCAGCTGCTGGTCATTGGGCACAAGCCGTGTGAGGTGAGTCTTGTAGGCCTGGATGACGTCGGCGTCGTTGTAGAAGTCGCCTTCGCCGCTGACGGTCATCGTGCCCGTGAAGCTCGGCACCTTCTCCTGCGGCTGGTGGTCGGTCGTGAACTGCGGCGGGCCGAAGATGATCGTCTCGGCCAGCCTCTCGCCGGGCTGTCCGCCGGAGGAGAGCTCCTGCGCGATCGTCTGGTGAATGGACTGCTCGAGCTGCGCCCGCGCGGCGTCGAAGTCCGACACCGTCATCTGAGGCGTGGACGACGGATCGGTTCCGCCCCCCGTGGCTTGGGGGTTGGTGACGTGGACTTTTGAAGCATCGAACGGCCCGCAGCATTCTTCGATCTGAGTGATTGTGTGGTCGCCGACGTTTCCGGCCGAGCCAGGCTTCACGGCGATTACGTTCACGGTCTTCTGGCCCCCGTTCCATGGCACAACCGTGTCACCAGACGTCTGGGCAAATTCGAGGCCGTTGGTGTTCATCAGCCGCTGGCCGTATCTGAACAGGAGTCCTGGCGAGCTTGTGAAACCTGCCTTGAGATCGTTCGTGTACACGACCTGGCCCGTCGACGGCGCGAGCGGCACGTCGATCGACCCGGTGACCTTGAAGCCCTGCGAGTTCGACTTCGCGATCACGACCGTCCTCACCTTGATCGGAGGCTTGCCCGGCTGCGCCGGGATCTCGACGTCCTTTTCGGTGAAGGGCGCGGCCTGCGCGATGAGCGTCACCGACGCCGACGGCACGAACACCGCGGCGGCGAAGAGGCCGACGAGGATCAGGGAGATCGCGGTCACGTAAAGCAGGAATCGTCCCGGCTTCAGCTCGGTCGCGGTCTTGGTGAGCAGCCTGGTCGGGGCGCCAATGCCGACGTGCGTGGTCGGTGCGATGCGCTTGCGCTGCCACCACTTCCGGATCGGCTGCGCCCTCTCGGCTTCGGACGGGATGCCTTCGCCATCGGGGCTGACCGCACCGAAAACAGGGAAGCCGCTCTCCGAAGCCATCTTCTGCACGGCCGGGTCGTCGCACACCACGGTGACGCGCTTGCCCAAACGGGCCGAGTAATTGCGGAGCAGCTGGAAGTTGAACCGGCTCTGGCCGATGCGCGATCGCATGGGCAGGACGAGCATCGTGTCCTCGCCGTGGTAGCGGCGGAGACGCTCGACGAGCTCCGGAATCTCCTCTTCTGTTTCGACGTAAATGGGGTTCGTTGCCATGGCGTTTAGTGGTCTCCTGGAGATCTGCTCAGACTTTTATAGCGCTTAGGACCCGTCTCATGACGGTATTCACCGTATCGCGCTCCTCGGCTTCAGTTCGCAAAGCATGGTTGGCCAGGCCCATCGGGGCGATGTCCTGGGGGCTCGACAGCTGTCCCGTGGAGTCGGTCAGGTTGCGCACGTCGGGCGGCACGAGGTGCCTCACGCGCGGCTCCCTGGGGAACGGAAGGCCCGCCGCCCAGTTGTTCTTGACCATCTCGAGGGTCAGCTCGGGGAGGAGGCTGCCGCCTCCGCACAGGTAGATGCTGGAAGGCAGGCGCTCGCCTCGCGAGAGCTCCTTGATGCTCAGGGCAAGCCCCTGCAAAAGCACTTCGGCGTCGGCGCCCAGCAGCTCCGACACCTGGCGGTGCTGGTCCGAGGACAAGAGGCCTTCCGAGTGGCGGAGCTTGCGGGCCTCGGCTTCCTCGTAGCTCAACCCGAAGGCCAAAGCGAGCCGGCGGGTGAACGCACGCCCGCCGAGGTTGAACATGCGTGTGCCCTCGACTCCGCCGTCGCGGATGAGCGCCACGTCGGTGGTGCCGCCGCCGACGTCGACGAAGATCCCTCCCTCGGCCCAGATCTCCTCGTTGGCGCATGCACGCGCGAGCGCGTAAGGCTGGGCGACCGCGGCCGCCAGCTCGAGGTCGAGCTCCCGGACCACCGTCTCGATGGCGTCGATGTGCGTCATCGGGGCGAAGGTGTTGAAGACGGTGACCTCGAGGTTCTTGCCTGTGAAGCCGACGGGATTGGTGACCGGGTAGCCGTCGACCCGAACGTTGGTGATCGCCGAGTGCACGAGCCGGGCCTCGAGCTGGCCGTAGCTGCGCTCCAGCTCGAGCAGGTGCTGGGCCTCGCGCAGCGCGCGGCGCTGCACCATCTGCAGCATCGTCGACATCTCGCCCGAGCGGACGCGGGACTTGGGGTTCTCGCGCGGGTAGGCGATGGTCGACGAAAATCCCTTGATCAGCTCGCCCGCGATGCCGACGACGACCTGGCCGGGCACCGTCTTCGCCATGTCCTCAGCGGCCTCGAGCGCCCGGTTGCACGACTGGATGACCGATTCGAGGTCGGCGATCGCGCCGCCCGACATGGCTGCAGGACCCTGCGGCTCCCTCCCCACGCCGAGCACCTCGCCGTCGGGGCCGTCCCGCCGCACGACCAGGACCTTGATCAGGTCCGTGCCGATGTCCAGCACGGTGAAATGGCGGTAGTAGTCGCTCCGCTTGCGCAGGAACTTGAATTTGCTCACTGGGAGGCGGACCCGCGTGGGGCGGCGAAAGATTTGGTGGACAGGTGGCCGGAGCCGTAGGAAGCGACGAGCACCGCAGCGAGCGCATCCGTTGATGCGTGAGCGAGGAGCGCAGGAGCTGACAACCGGATCCGGCCGCATGGACGCCAAAGATTCGTCGCCATCACGCGGGGCCGCCTCCGAGCTCTTCCGCCAGGCGCTTGAACGCCTCGTCCGCGGGCACGGTCAGCTTGCCGCTGACCAGGTGGGGCCGGCCGCCGCCCGTGCCGAAGAAATCCTTGAGGCGCGTGGCATCGAACTGCGGCACGAGGTCATTGGACACCTTGATGACAAACTTGTCTCCGGCGACAAGGGTTACGACGCCCGAGCGGACCCGTTCGAGGTAGCGGTCGGCGTAGGCCCTCAGCTCTTCGACGCTGGCCGCGTCGACCGTCTCCGCCACGTAGTCCACGCGGCCATGCTTGACCGCCAGGCCGTCTGCGCCTCCCACACGCGTCGAGCGCAGCTGGTCACGGAGCTTGGCGCGATCGCGTTCGGCCTCCTTGAGTTGACCGCGAAGCGCCTCGATGCGCTGTGGCAGCTGCTCCGGACTCACGTTGAAGGACTGGGCGAGCTCCGTCAGCAGGTCGCGGTCTCGACGCACCAGCTCGTCCGCCGCCTCGCCGACGACCATGTCGATTCGGCGCAGCCCCGAGCCGACGCTGGACTCGGACACGATGATGGCGGTCCCGATGTCGGCGGTGTTCTTCACGTGTGTGCCACCACACAGCTCGCAGGTCCAGTCGCCGAAGCAGACCACGCGGACGACGTCGCCGTATTTCTCTTCGAACAGGTGCATCGCGCCTTGCGCGACTGCTTCTTTGTACGGCTTGATGCTCTCGTGAAAAGGAAGCGCTTCGCGAACCTTTTCCATGACTCTGCGGTTGATCCGGTCGAGCTCATCCTTCGAGATCGCGCGGTTCAACGGGATGTCGAACGTGGTGTGATCGGGGCCGACCCAGGATCCTTTCTGCACGACCTGCTCGCCAAGAGTTTCGCGCAACGCCTTGTGCAGCAGGTGCGTGGCCGAGTGGTGACGCATGATCTGACGCCGGCGCTTCACGTCCACTGCTGCGTTGACCTTCTCCCCCACCCGTACTTCACCTGTGACCACGGTGCCGAGGTGCGCGACGGTGCCCTCCAGAGGTTTTTGTGTGTCTTCGACTCGAACGCGTCCGCTGGGAGTGTCGATCGTCCCGGTATCGCCGATCTGTCCACCCGACTCCGCATAAAAGGGAGTCCGCTCGAGAAAGATCTCTATCTCGTCACCCTCCGCGGCGGCCTCAGCGAGGTCGCCGGCTTTGCGGATCACGAGCACTTTGGTTTCAGTCGTCAGCTCTGTGTAGCCGGTGAATTCTGAGCGGGGGATGTCCTTGGTCAGCGCCCAGCGGTGCGGAGTCGCCCGCCTGGATCGGTCGCGCTGCGCCGTCATCTCGGTGCGAAATCCGTCCTCGTCGACCTCGAGCTCGCGTGCCGCGGCCAGCTCACGCGTGAGCTCGAGCGGAAAACCGAAGG
>VBGV01000212.1 GCA_005880755.1 Chloroflexota bacterium | reverse complement strand
TCCAGCGAGTTGTGATGGGTCTGAAACGGCCGGGCATGACCGCCCCCAGGAATTTCCTGGAGCACCGGTGTCTCGACGTCGATGAAGCCTCGCTCGTCCAGTAGGCCTCGAATCGAAGTGATGATCTTGCTGCGAGCCCGAAACACCTCGCGCACCTGCGGATTGGCGATCAGGTCCACGTATCGCTGCCGGTAGCGAGTCTCGACGTCCTTCAGGCCGTGCCACTTCTCAGGCATGGGGCGCAGCGATTTCGTCAGCAGCTGAGCCGAATGCACTTCGAGGGTGATCTCTCCTCGCCTGGTGCGGAAGATCGGGCCGGTCACGCCGACGATATCGCCCACATCCAGGTCGGCGAACCGCGAGAACTCTTCCTCGCCCAAGACGTTGCGGTTGGCCATCAGCTGGATTCGGCCGCGTCCGTCCTGCAGGTCAGCGAAAACAAGCCCACCCTGCAGCCTCTTGACCATCAGCCTGCCCGCCACCGACACCGGCTCGGTTCGCTCCGCGTCGCCGAGCAGCGCCTTGGCCGCATCGGTCGAGTGGGTGGGATGAAATCCGCGCGAATAGGGATCGACGCCCGCCGCGCGAAGTCGCTCGAGCTTCTCGCGGCGATCGCGCATGACAGCAGGCAGATCGAGCTCTGTCTCCTCCGTCACGATCGGAAAAGACTAGCGGCTAGACGGTGAGCTCCTGTTCCTCCGCAGCCGGAAATGAGTTCACATCAGCGCCGCCGGCGGCGCGGTGGTTGCCCAGCGCCTGCTCGATGAGCGCATCGACGTCGGTGTCCGAATGCAGAGGATCGTGGTGGAAAAAAGCGAGCTCCTTGACGCCGGCCTGCTCCGCCAGCGACAGCGCCTCCTCATACGTGGAGTGGCCGAAACCGGCATGCGTCTTGTACTCCTCCGCCGAGTACTGCGCGTCGTGCACGAGCAGGTCGGAGTCGCGGCACCAGTTCGCGAAATCCTTCACCGTTCCGTTGGAGCCGTTGGCGAACAGCGCGATCTCGTTGTCGGTCGCAAACGTGAAACGTGAGGTGCCCTCGTCGACGCGGTAACCGAAAGTAGGGATCGGATGCATCAGGAGATGCGGCGTGATGCGCAGCGCGCCGACCTCGAACGTCTCGCCTGGGTTCCGCTCGATGAACTCCATCTCGGCCGGCATGTGGCTCAGCCGCACCGGAAAGTAGGCCGGGTCAGTCTGGTCCGCGAACGCGGCTTGCAGCGATTTCGCCGAACCCGCCGGTCCGACGATCGTCAGATGAGTCCCCGGCACGAACGCCGGCAGAAAGAATGGAAAGCCCTGGATGTGGTCGAGGTGCGTGTGGGTGATCAGGAGATGGGCCTGCAGCGGCTCGGTCGGACTGAACGTGCTTCCGAGCTCGGCAATGCCAGAACCCGAATCGATTATGAGCAGGTTGCCTTCCTTGTCCCGCACCTCGATGCACGTGGTGTTGCCGCCGTAGCGCAGGGTGCGGCGTCCCGGGGTTGGACGTGTTCCCCGCGTGCCCCAGAACTTGATCCTCATCGTGCCGCGGCCGGCAGGTAGATCTTCTTGGTCACGAAGACGTCCAGGAGGTCTTTGTCGAGCTTGCCCTCCCCCGCCTCTTCGTGAAGGATGTCCAGCGCCGTGCTTGGCGGCACGGCCCTCTTGTAAGGGCGGTCCTGCGCAGTCAACGCATCGTAGATGTCGGAGATCGTCATCATGCGGGCCTGGAGCGGGATCTGGTCTCCGGTCAATCCGCGTGGATAACCGGATCCGTCCAGCTTTTCATGATGACCGTACGCGATCTCAGGAATGCTCTTCATCACCGGCGTCCACGGGATCTTGGTCAGGAAGTGAAAGCTGTGCGTGACGTGTGATTCCATCTCGAGACGCTCCTGCGGGTCGAGCGTGCCTTTGCGGATGCTCAGGAAACGAAACTCCTGCGGTTCGAGCATCGGATGTGGGTTGCCGCCGATGTCGTAGTAAGTCTGCTGCGACAGGAATTCGAGCATCGAGGCCTTGTCTTCGGGCATGACCGTCGGCTCGTTGGCCGCAGCGATGCTCTTCACCCACGCGTTCAATTGCTCCAGCTCTGCTTCGAGCCGTCGATCGATCTCCTCGATGGCGGATCCGTTGCGGCCGGACTTCATCGCCTCGAGCTTTTCGGTCGCGTACTTCACCTGCACCGAACGCTCGATGAACTCGAAGCGCGCCTGGATGACCTCGAGCCGGCCGGGCACGAGCTTTTTAGCCTTGATCAGGATGTGCTCTCGGACACCGACCTTTCCGAAGTCGTGCAGGAGGCATGCGTATCGCAGCTCCTTGAACTGGTCCTCAGTGAGGTTGACGTTGGCGAACTTGCCGGTTGCGATCTCCGTGATCTCGCGGGCGAGCCTCGTGGTCAGGCCTTCCACCCGACCCGAATGACCCGCGGTGCTCGGGTCTCGTTGCTCGATGGCGGTCACGCTCGCCTGCACAAAACCGTCGAACAGCGCCTGGATGGAGTCGAGCAAGGTCTTGTTGTCCAGCGCGACCGCGGCCTGGCTGGCGATCGACTCGATCATCTCCACGTCATCGGGCTGGAAGCTGACGACCTCGGTCTCGACGTTCTCGATCGCCAGCCGCGTCTCGAATCGCCGCTTGGCGTTGATGAGCTGGACGGCGCCCACGACGTCGTTGTGGTAGTCGCGCATGGGCACAGTGAGCATCGACTTGGTGCGGTATCCGAACTGCGCATCGAAGCTCTTGCCACCCACGGGCTTCCCCGGCGGCGGGTTGTATGCGTCGTCGTAAATCTGGCTCTTGCCGACTGAGACCGTGTAACCGACCACCGACTTCTCGTCGACCGGGACCGTGAACGCCTGGTAGGTGTTCTTGTCGAGCGAGTGGTTCTGGCTCGACGCGAGGAACAGTTTGGGGATGCCGTCCACTTCCATCTTCAGCCACAGGCTCGCCCCGTCTGCATGCGTCAGCTGGCGCATCGTCGTGAGGATGAAAGACTGCAGCCGGTCGATGTCCTTCTCCGCCGAGAGGGCGATGCCGATCCGGTTCAGCTCGCGGAACTGGCGGTGGCGGCGGTGCGCTTCGGCCTCGAGCTGCGTCATCTGCTGCTTGAGAGCGACGTTCTCCATCGCGATGCGGACCAGCTCGCGGACGGCTGCCACGGACGCGTCGGCCGGCACCTCGATCGCGATGGGGGCGAGCTGTTCGGGGGCGTTCTGGCCCGGTGCGAGGAGGACTAGCGCCGGCTGCTCGATCTGCCCCGGGTCGGTCAGTTGCTCGGTTTCCAGGCCGGTCGCGGCCAGGCCTGGCACCGGCCCGTCACCCAGCACATAAAGATGGAATTTCGGCGCCGTCTTCATAGGCGGCTACGTTCTAGCACCCCCGTCCGAGTTTTGAGCGTAGATAAGGCGTAAACCGTCGAGAGTCAGGAGCGGGTCGGTGGTTTCTATGACGTGGGTCAGCCCGGCCACAAGCGAAGCCTGGCCGCCGGTGGCCACTACCCTGGCCTTGCCGCCCAGCTCATCGACCATCCGTTTGACCATCCCCTCGACCTGCGCCACGAAGCCCCAGACCAGGCCGGACTGAATCGACGCGACGGTGTTGCGGCCGATCACCGAGTCGGGCGCGACCGGCTCGACCCGGCGAAGCATCGCCGTGTGGGAAACGAGAGCGTCCAGGGAGATCTCGACGCCTGGCGCGATCGCGCCACCCAGGTAGTCGCCCTCGGCGTTGATCGCGTCGTAGGTGACGGCGGTGCCGAAGTCGATCACGACCACCGGGCCTCCATATTTCGAGTACGCGGCCAGCGCGTTGGCGATGCGATCGGCGCCGACGTCCTTGGGACTGTCGTAGCGAATGCGGACACTGGTCTTGACGCCGGGTCCGACCATCACCGGTTCGCACTTGAGGTACCGCCGGGAAGCCTCGACCAGGGCTGGATTGAGGGTCGGTACCACGCTCGAGATCACGACGCCGGTGACCACGTCCAGGTCGAAACCGCGCAGCTCGAACAGCTGGCGGAGCTCGACCGCCATCTCGTCGGCCGTCCGTTCGCGGTGGGAGGTCACGCGCCAGTCCGCGGCGAGCCGATCCCCATCGAACAGGGCCAGCGTCACGTTCGTGTTGCCGACGTCGACCGCAAGCAGCATGGGCGGACTCTACCTTGGCAGGGGCGGGGGGTGGCCTTCGCTCCAGAGGAGCAGGTCGGCGGTCTCCCGCCGAATCGCCCTGGCACGGGCCGCCACGCGACGCGGATGCGGCCCACCGGGCAGGTCGCGCTTCGCGACCGACGCCTTCGCATCCCACGGGGCGACAAATGTGCCGTCCCGAACCTGCCGCCCGACCTGCTCGTGCGCGCTGCGGAACGGGGTTCCCTTGCGCACCAGCTCTTCCGCAGAGTCGGTGGCGACCAGCGCCGGGTCGGCGACGGAGGCGTGGAGGCGCTCGCGGTCGAACTCGAGGTGCTCGACCATGAGCGCCGCCGCCTCCAGGCAGTCGAAACAGTTGTCGACCGTCGCGAAGAGCGCCTGCTTGTCCTCCTGCAGGTCGCGGTCGTAAGCGAGGGGCAGCCCCTTCAGCACCGTGGTCAACCCAACAAAGCTCCCGAGCGCCCGCGCCGTGCGGCCTCGCAGGAGCTCGGCCACGTCGGGGTTCTTCTTCTGTGGCATCAGGCTCGACCCGGTGGCGATCTCGTCGGCGAGCTTCACGAATCCGAACTCAGAAGTGGCCCACAGCACCACGTCCTCGCCCAGCCGGCTGAGGTGGATCGCGGCCACCGTGCAGGCGTAGGCGAGGTCGAGCGCGAAGTCGCGGTCGGAGACTGCGTCGATGCTGTTGGAGGTCAGACGATCGAAGCCCAGCTCGCGGGCGACGACGTCGCGCTTCAGGGGCAGCGTCGACGCAGCCAGTGCTCCCGAACCGAGGGGCATCTCGTCAGCGGCGTCGTAGGCGTGACGAAAACGTGTGGCGTCGCGACGCAATGGCTCGGCGTGGGCCAGCAGGTGATGCCCGACCGTCACCGGCTGGGCCCGCTGCATGTGCGTGTACCCGGGCATGAGCCAATCGGCATGCGCCTCGGCCTGGTCCGCCAGTGCATTGACGAGATTGGCGAGGCCGACCGTGGCTTCCACTGCCGCATCGCGACAGAAGAGCCGCAGGTCGAGCGCCACCTGGTCGTTGCGCGACCGCCCCGCGTGCAGCGCCGCCCCGGCGGACGTGATCTCGGTCAGCCGGCGCTCGATCGCGGTGTGGATGTCCTCGTCTTCCAGCTTGAACTCGAACTTGTCGCTGTCCAGCTCGCCCTTGATTTGCCGGAGCCCGCGGCCGATCGCGGCCAGCTGGCGGGTCGAGAGGAGGCCCGCCGCGGCCAGCCCGCGTGCGTGCGCGAGGCTCCCCGCGATGTCGTACGGATAGAGCTCGTAGTCGATCGCCAGTGACGACGAGAAACGCTCGAGCTCGGGCAGCAGGGGCCGCTTGAAGCGGCCGCCCCATAGCTTTCCGGCCTTTTTCGCTATGGCGTGAGCCTCTTGGCGTCTCCGAGCAGCTTGCCCAGGTCGCGTGCATGCAGCTGTCCCTGGACGCGCGCCGCCGTGCGCAGCCCCATCCCCCACAGCTTGATGAAGCCGGCGGATGCTGACTGGTCGAACTCGTCGCCTTTGCCGTAGGTGGCGAGCGCGTGCTGGTAGAGCTGACGTGGCCCCTTCCGCCCCACGACTTGCGCTGACCCTTTGTAGAGCTTCAGCCGCACGTCGCCCGTGACGTGTCGCTGCGTCTCGGCCACGAAAGCGTAGAGGGCGTCGCGCAGAGGGCTGAACCACAGACCGTCGTACACCATCTGGGCCCACTGCTGGGCGACCAGCTCTTTGAACCTCGCGACCTCCTTGGGCAGCGTGATGTCCTCGAGCGCCTGGTGCGCCTGGAGCAAGAGCACGGCGGCGGGCGCCTCGTATATCTCGCGCGACTTGATACCGATGAGCCGGTTCTCGAGATGGTCGATGCGGCCCACGCCGTTCTCGCCGCCGATGCGGTTCAAGGCGGTCACGAGCTCGAGCGCCGCGACAGGTTTGCCGTCGAGCGAGACGGGGATGCCTTCCTTGAAACCGACCTCGACGTAGGTCGGTTCGTCCGGACATTGCCCCGGATCGCGCGTCCATAGGTACACGTCCTTGGGCGGCTCTGCCCACGGGTCCTCGAGCACGCCGGCCTCGATCGAACGGCCCCACAGGTTCTCATCGGTCGAGTACGGCGAGCGTGTCGTGGCCGGGACCTCGATGCCGTGTTTGGCCGCGTACCCGAGCTCGTCGTCGCGGTTCATGCCCCATTCTCGGACCGGAGCCACGACCTGCAGGTCCGGCGCGAGCGCCGCGGTCGTCACGTCGAAGCGCACCTGGTCGTTGCCCTTGCCGGTACACCCATGCGCCACCGCCTGCGCGCCCTCTCGGCGCGCGACCTCCACCATCATCGCGGCGATCAGCGGCCGGCCCAACGCGGTGGCCAGCGGGTATTCCTTCTCATATACCGCGCCCGCCTGCAGCGAAGGCCAGACGAAAAGCTGGAGAAAGGGAAGGCGTCCATCGGCGACGTAAGCCGCGGACGCGCCCGTCTTCAGCGCCCGAGCCTGGATCGCGTCGAGGTCTTTCTTCTCGCCGAGGTCGACGGTGAACGCGATCACGTCCCAGCCCTGGTCCTTCAACCACCGGATCGCGACCGAGGTATCCAGCCCGCCTGAGTAGGCGAGCACCAATTTCTTAGCCGGCATTGACAAGCAGGTCTTTGAGTGCGCGGAGAGCGCCGCGCCTGCGCAGCACCGCGATGATCGTGTCGTCGCCCGCAACCGTGCCGGCGATCCCGGGCAGTGCAGCCTCGTCGATGCGACGGGCGACGAGGTTGGCGGTGCCGGGCGGCGTCCTGATCACGGCCATCGGCTCAACCACCTCGATGGAAAGGACGAGCTCGCGGACCAGGCCGGCCGAGCTGCGGTAGCCGGCGCCCGAGCGAACCAGGCCGAGCTCCTGGATGTCGCGTGAGATTGTCGCCTGCGTCGTGCGCATGCCGCGCCGCGCGAGAGCCTCGGCGATTTCATGCTGCGTGTGCACCGAACCTCGGTTGACGAGGTCGAGGATCGCGCTGTGGCGCTCGGCTTTGGTCGCGGTCATCCCGCCACCTTGGCCATCAAGGCGTGCGCCCGGTCGATCTCCTGGCCGGTGATGATCAGCGGCGGCACCAGGCGGATCGAGTGGTCGTCGACAGCGTTGACGATAAGTCCCGCCTCCAGGCATCCCAGCTGAAACTGTTTGGCTTTCGGCGCCTCGAACTCGAAGGCCTGCATGAGGCCGAGACCGCGCAGATCTTTCGCCCCGAGGTCCTTGATTGCGTCGCGTAGAAGCTCACCCATCTCCGCGGCGTGGCCAACGAGACTGTCGCGCTCGATCACGTGCAGCACCGCCAATGCCGCGGTGCAGGCGAGCGGATTGCCGCCGAACGTCGACCCATGGTCGCCCGGTTCGAAGACGTCTGCCCGGGGATTCGCAAGGCAAGCGCCGATGGGCACTCCGCCGCCCAGTCCCTTGGCCAGGGTCATGACGTCGGGCGTGATGCCGGCGTGCTGGTGCGCGAACCATTTGCCGGTGCGACCGAGTCCGGTCTGGACCTCGTCGAGGATCAGGAGCAGGTTGTGGCTGTCGCACCACTCGCGGACGCGTTTCAGGTATCCGGGGGCGGCGGGGATGATGCCAATCTCGCCCATCACCGGTTCGAGCATCACCGCGACCGTCTTGTCGGTGGTCGCGGACTCGATCGCGGCCGCGTCATTGAAGGCGACGTGGACGAATCCGTCCGGCAGCGGCTGGAACGGGTCCGAGTACTTGGGCTGGCCGCCGGCGGTGATGGTCGCGAGCGTGCGGCCGTGGAAGGAGCCTGTCGTGGTGATGATCTCGAACGCGCCATCGCGGTTGCGCGCGCCCCATTTCCGGGCCAGCTTGATGGCCGCTTCATTCGCTTCCGCGCCAGAGTTGCAGAAGAAGACGCGCGAGGGGAACGAGAGCTCGACCAGGCGCCGGGCCAGGTCGATCTGCGGCTGCGTGAAGTAGAGGTTGGACGTGTGGATCAGCGCGCCGGCCTGTGCGCTGACGGCGCGGACCACGTCAGGATGCGCGTGTCCGAGCAGGTTGACCGCGATTCCTGCGACGAGGTCGAGATACTCTCGACCCGACTCGTCGTAAATCCGACAACCATTACCACGCACGAACGTGACAGGCAGACGGCGCCCTGTCTGCATCAGGTACTGCTCGGCCAGCTCGAGAATCGTCCTGGTCGAAGAGCTCACGGCGTGACCATGGTTCCGATACCCGCCTCGGTGAACAGCTCGAGCAGCAGCGCGTGTTTGGTGCGGCCGTCGACGATGTGCGCGAGCGGCACTCCATCGAGCGCCCGCAGGCACGCCTCGAGCTTGGGGATCATGCCGCCGGTGACCTCGCCCTTCTCGATCCGATGTCGCGCGTCCTCTTTGGAAAGCACCGCGACCACCTGCCCGTCGACACCCTGCACCCCGGGCACATCCGTCAGCAGGATGACCTTTGCGGCCTTGAGCGCCACCGCGATCTCGGCGGCGACGGTGTCGGCGTTGATGTTGTAGGCGTGGCCGTCGTAGCCAAGCCCGATCGAGGCGATGACAGGGATGTACCCGCGCGTCAGCAACGCGGTGATCGGCTCCTTGTTGACCTGCGTCACCTTGCCGACGAATCCCATCGTGTCGTCGAGTGGCTCGGCGATGATCGTCGGTCCGTCCTCCCCGCTCATGCCCACCGCCTGACCACCCAGCCGGTGGATCGCGGCGACGAGGTCGGGGCTGACCTTGCCGGTCAGCACCATCTTCACGACCTCCATCGTCTTGTCGTCGGTGACGCGCAGTCCGTTCTTGAACTCGGGCTTGAGCCCGAGACGCTCGCTCATGGCGCTGATCTCGGGACCGCCTCCATGCACGAGCACCGGCTGCATCCCGACGTAACGCAGGAGAACGATGTCAAGCAGGGTCTCGTCGCGCGCGTGGTCGATGGCGTTGCCGCCGACCTTGATCACGACGATCTGGCCGTGGAACCGCTTGATGTACGGCAGCGCCTCGACCAGGACCTTGGCGCGCTCTTCGACCGTCAGCGTCATGTCGTGTAGTCGGCGTTGATTCGCACGTACTCCTCCGATAAGTCGCATCCCCAGGCCTCGGCGGTTCCGTCTCCGAGCCCAAGCCTGGCCACGATCTCAATTTCCGGCTGCTCGAACGCTCGCCGGACGCCCGACAGGTCCACGTCGACCCCGGTGCCTCGCTCGAAGACGACCAGGCCGCCGACGGTGAGGTGCAGGGTGTCGAGGGCGAGCTCCGCGCCACTGTAGCCGAGCGCGCACACGATCCGGCCCCAGTTCGGATCACCGCCATGCACGGCGGTCTTGACCAGGCTCGACGATGCCACGGCCCGGGCGGCCGTCCGAGCGTCATTGTCGGAAGCCGCGCCCTGCACCTTGACCGTGATCAGCTTGGTCG
>VBGV01000211.1 GCA_005880755.1 Chloroflexota bacterium | reverse complement strand
CTTCGCCATCAGCCCCGGCTCCACCGCCGCGTCGGTCGTGACGTAAGCGAGCAGCGTCGCCATGTTGGGATGGATCATGCCCGAGCCCTTGCTCATGCCCCCGATGCGCACGTCCGCGCCCGCGATGTGAAGCTCAGCCTGCGCCGTCTTGGGTTGGGTGTCAGTGGTCATGATCGCGCGCGCCGCTGCGGCCCCTGCATCAGGGCTCATGCCACCGCACGCTTCCGCGATCCCGGACTTGATCGCGTCCATCGGCAGGTAGCGGCCGATCACACCGGTGGAGCTGACCAGGACCTGGTCCGGGTCGAGGTCCAGCCGGTCGGCGG
>VBGV01000210.1 GCA_005880755.1 Chloroflexota bacterium | reverse complement strand
CTTCGATCATCATCACCGTCGCGTTCGGAACGTCCACGCCGACTTCGACGACCGCGGTCGCCACCAGGATCTGGATCTCGCCCGCGACGAAACGCTGCATCACCTCTTCCTTGCCTTTGAGACGGCCGTGGATCAGGCCCATGCGCAGCGGCTCTCGGAACACTTCTCTTTGGAGGCGCTCGAACTCCGCGGTCGCCGATCGCGCGACGACCGCTTCGGATTCCTCGATCAGCGGACAGATGACGAACGCCTGGTGTCCCGCGGCGACCGCGGCGCGCACCAGGTCGTAGGCGCGGCCGCGCTGATCGGGCTCGATCACCTCCGTCTCGACCGGGGTGCGCCCGGGAGGCATCTCGTCGATGACAGACAGCGTCATCTCCCCGTACAGCGCAAGCGCGAGGGTCCGCGGGATCGGCGTCGCCGTCATGGCGAGGAAGTGAGGCCGCCCGCGTCCCTTACCGCGAAGAAGCTCGCGCTGCCGTGTGCCGAAACGGTGCTGCTCGTCCACCACCGCCAGGCCCAGGTTGGCGAACTCGACGTCGTCCTCAATCAACGCCTGGGTGCCGACGACCAGTGCGCAGTGTCCCGACGCCGCGGCCATCCGGACTCGCCTTTTCTCGGCTGCGCTGAGGCTGCTGACGAGGAGCTCCACTGTCAGCCCGGGAAAGCTCTCCTCGAGGTAGGTTCGAAACTTGCGCAGGTGCTGCCTGGCCAGGATCTCGGTCGGCGCCATGACCACCGTCTGCATCCCGGCGGCGTGCGCCATCGCGGCGCATGCGGCAGCGACGGCGGTCTTGCCCGACCCCACGTCGCCATTGAGGAGGCGATTCATGGGCACCGAACCCTGCATGTCCTTGAACGCGTCGCGCGTCGCCCGTCGCTGCGCCTCTGTCAGCGCGAAGCCCAGGCCCGCCTTGAAGGCATCCCCGACCTCGGGCTGGAAAGGAATCGGTGTGGCGGGCTCGGCGGCAATCCGGGCACGCATCAACGCGAAGGCAGCCTGGAGCTCGAGCAGCTCGGCAAACGCCATGCGGCGGCGCGCTTGCCAGTAGTCGGCGTCGGTCTCGGGCTTGTGGCCCTGTCGGACCGCGTCGACGACGGTGAGCAGCTTGTTGCGTTCGCGAACCTCCGGCGGCAGCAGGTCTTCCAGGCGGTCGGCAAGCGGGAGCACCGCTTCGACCCAGCCCGCGATCTTGCGCGACGTCAGCTTGTCGACGAGGTGGTACTTCGGCATGAGACCCCCGACCCGCTTGGGCTGGGTCTCGACGTCTCCGTCCAGCCGCTCGTAATGGGGGTTCGTCATCTCCGGTGCGTCGCTGTAGCGCGCGCCCTTCACGAGCCCCGCCAGCGCCACCCTGTCGCCTGGCTGCAGGTTCTTCACGACGTACGGGTTGTTGAACCAGACGACCCGCATCTCAGTGCCGGCTTCGTCACCGACCATGGCCTCGGTGAGCCTCATCTTCCGGTGCCTCGTCGTGAGCGACTTGATCGACAGGACGGTTCCGACGACCGACGCATGCCGGCCGGGCACCAGCGTGTCGATCTGGGCCGACTCATACGACTCCCACCCGAAGGGGAGCGTGAGCAGGAGGTCGCGGACCGTGCGGATGCCTAGCTTGGCGAGGCGAGCTGCATTCGTGGGGCCGATGCCGCTGACCGTTTCGACCGGGGCGTCAAGGCTCCGTCGAAGACCGAGGATGGGCGTTGACAACTATCGGCTCAGGCGTATCTTCGGCGGGACGTCTTGATCGAGCAACCGCCCGGCACACCGCCGTCTCCTGACGCCGAGCCGCCACCACTGCCGCCGCCGCCGGCGATGACAGACACTCGCAGGCGCGGATCCGGGCTGCGGCTCGTGATCATCGCCATCATTCTTGTCGCTCTCATCGTGATCGCAATCATCGGTTATGCGGTCGTCGGCTACGCCGCCGGCGAGAGCCGCGTCTCCAACGCCAACAAGACTCTCAATGCGGTCATCTCGGATCAGAACAAGCTCACCACGACGTTCAGGGAGATCGACACCAGGTTCAAGGGGCTCAGCACCGGGAGCAATTTCGACGCCCAGCAGGCAAAGAGCCTGCTCGGCCAGTTCATCGCCGACGCCCAGGACTCCACCAAGACCGTGGTCCAGGACCAGGGCTCGCTTGCCGCGGCCTCGACCAGGCTCGACGAGCAGCAATGGCTGACCGCCATCGACAAGGGCCACCTGGACAAGGCCCACGCGCGTATCAACCACGCCCTCAAGGCGCTGGCCAACGCCAAGATTGTCTCGGAGGACTACGTCCAGGACGGCCAGTTCCTGCAGGCGTTCATGGACGTGATCCTCGATCTCGACAAGCTGGGCGCCACGGCGTCGGCCAGCGATCTCGCAGGAGCCAAAGCCGTGATCGCGACCCTGAAGACCCATGTCGACACCGCGACCCAGCTCTCCACAGCAGCGGGTCTGCCGACCCAGATGCATGCGCTCATGGTCGACTTCCAGACGCTGACCGCCGACTTCGGCAAGCTCATCGACGCCGCCATCGCAGGCGACGAGGCCGGCGTGACCACCTACTCGGACCGGCTCCACGCCGATGTGACCAAGCTTGGCACGTACAACTTCGACCAGATGGGCACCGACGTCACCGCTTACTACCAGCCCTACATCGACACCTTCAACTCGGAGATGTCCGCGGCGACCGCTTAACCGGAACGCTTCGCTTCCGCACGGGCGAACCACACGAGCTGGCCCGCGAGCAGGAGCACGAGCAATACGAGGGCCGGCGCTCCCAGCCTCGAGACGGCAAACCAGCCCGCGGCAAGGATCACGACGACCACGCCGCTCTGCAGCCAGTCCCCGACGAACAGGCCGACCACCTCCCTTCCGGCCGCGCGCAGGAACTTCACGCGAGGGCCGGCGTCCTGATGAGCGTCACGGCCAGCCGAGACGCGGCGAAGAACACGCCGGCGAGGACGAAGATGGAAAGAAAATCGCCAGGCCACGACGCGCCCATGCCCTCGGCGGCCCAGAAAGTGCCGAGGCTCGTGAGAAGGATTCCGACCGCGTACTTCAGCGTATTCTCGGGGACTCGAGCCAGCGGCTTGCGCACGACCACCCCGGTCGCGGCCACGACCACGGCTGCGGCGAGCCCGCCGGCGATCGCGGCCGGCCATCCGTGGCCCGTCCCTCCGACGGCGATCACGATGAACACGACCTCAAGCCCTTCGAGGAAGACACCCTTCAAGGCCAGGATGAACCCGATCCAGTCCCGACGTGTGACCGTCTCACCGAGCTGGTTGACCGTTTCCTGATATGCGCGCTCCTCATCATGCATCGCCACCGCGCCCGCGGAGCGCAGCACCGCCTTGTGCAGCCAGCGCAATCCGAACAAGAGCAACAGCGTCCCCACCAGCAGCTTGAGCGCCCACTCCGGAACGGTGGTGACGATGAGCTGTCCGAAGACGATCACCAGGATGGCCAGCAAAACGATCGCGACCAGGGTTCCCATCAGCGGTGCGCGCCAGCCGCGTGTGAGACCGACGGCCAGCACGATCGTCAGAGCCTCGGTCGATTCGACCGCCGAGCCGAGAAACGCGGCACCGAAGATGAAGAGCTGCTGACCCATGGTTCTTCCAGAGATTAGGGGTTTAATGGGCGATGATGCGACCTGGCCTTTACAGCGATGACTCGGTCACACGCCGCGTCAACCGGGAGAACATCCTCCTGCTTGGCGGCGGCCGCGCTCTATTGATGCAGCTTGCACATCCGAAGGTCGCGGCCGCGGTCGACGAGCACTCGGATTTCCGTTCGCAACCGATCCGCCGGCTGCGAAGAACGATCCGGATGACCATGGCCATCGTCTTCGGGGATCGCGAGACCGCCCTGGCGGCGGCGCGCTCCGTGAACCAGGCGCACGGTCGGGTCCGGGGCGAGGGCTATCGGGCGCTCGACCCAGACCTGCTGCGATGGGTCCACGCGACGCTCGTCGACTCCGCGCTCGTCACGTACGAGACGTTCGTCAAGCCGCTCGCGGCGCCCGAGCGCGAAGATTTCTACCAGGAGTCGAAGCTGCTGGGCGAGATCCTCGGCATCCCTCGCGAGCAGTTCCCCGCCACGCATCGCGATTTCAACGATTACCTCGCAGCGATGACTTCGGACGGTCCGGTCCGGGTCGAGCCTCGAGCCATGGACCTGGCCAGGCTCGTGACGCGCCCCAGGCTGCGGTTGGTGCCCGGCCCGACGATGATCCCCTTCGAGGTGGTCACCGCCGGGCTGCTGCCACCGACGCTGCGCGAGCAGTACCGACTTCCATGGGGACCTGCCCAGCGGCGCGCCTACCGGCTCATGGTGATCGCGCTGCCCCGGCTCGTTGCCGTCACGCCGCCGGTGCTTCGCGTCTGGCCGCTGCCAGGCCACAACGTGAGCCTGGCTCCGAGCCTTTCTCTTACTTCTTGATGTAGACCAGGCCCAGTGCTTTCGGGCCGGTGTGTGTGCCCAGCACGCAGCCGATCTGACCGACCGGAATCTCGAGGTCTGGCAGTTCCTTGCGCAGCTCGGCCGCGATTGACGTTGCCTCATCCGCCGCCTGCGCGTGCATCACGGCGACGTGTTCGACCGGTTGTTCTGAGCGAAAGAACTCGACCATGCGAGGGATCGCCCGCGATCGGGTGCGCACACGCTCCACGGGTTTGATCTCCGCATTCTCCGAGACGAGCAAGAGCGGCTTGACGTCGAGCATCGTCCCGATCATCGCCTGCGCCCGGTTGAGCCTCCCGCCCATCTCGAGGTAGCGAAGCGTGTCGAGCAGGGCGAGCACACGACATTTCGGCACGCGCTGCTCAACGGCCGTGGTGGCTTCCTCCAGGCTCTCGCACTCAGCTGCGACACGGCAGAGGAACGCCATCGGCATCGACACCGACTGGCTGTCGATCACGCTGACCTTGAATCCCTCGACTGCCTCAGCCCCGACCCGTGCGGCCTCCGCCGTCGCGGAAAGTCGCGCGCCGATGTGGATCGAGATGCAGCCGTCATGGTCTTTTGCCAGACGCCGGTAAACCTCCGCGAACTCGCCGGGTGACGGCGCCGACGTGGTGGGCAGGGAGCTCGATGCGGCGAGCCGCGTGAAGAACTGGTCGCTGGTCATGTCGACACCGTCGCGAAACGTCTCCTGGCCGAAAAGGACCTTGAGAGGAACGACCTCGATCGCGTAGCGCTTGCTCCAATCCGCGGGCAGGTCACTGGTCGAGTCGGTGACGACCGCGAAGGTGCGCTTCATCACGATTGGATTCGGGGAGCTATTCGACGGAGAGGATGAACGGGTAGTGCTGCTGACCACCCTGCTGGACCTCGACCTCGAGGCCCGGATAGCTGGACCGGATCGCCGACTCCAACCGCTTGAGCTCGTCATCGCTTGCCTGCTCGCCGCGGTAGACAGTGACGAGCTCGAATGAGTCGGGGCCGAGCTTGCCGAGCGCCCTGTTGACGACCTCCGAGTAATCGTCGCCGGCGATCTCGAGCTTGTCGTTGATGAGGCCGATCACGTCTCCCTTCTTGACCTTGACGCCGTTGGAGCGCGTGTCGCGCACGGCGTGGGTGACCTCGATCGTCTGCACCCGCTCAGCCTCGGCCTTCATCGCTCGCATGTTTTCGTCGCCCGACCTCTCGGGGCGGAACGCGACGACCGCGGATACGCCCTGGGGCACGCTGTGGGTCTCGATCACGTGCACCTTCTTCTTGGTCAGTCCCACCACCTGCTTGGCGGCCGGGATGACGTTGCCGTTGTTGGGCAGCAGGATGACCTCTTCGTAGGGGACCGACTCGATCGCGGTGAGCATGTCCTGCGTGCTCGGGTTCATGGTCTGGCCGCCCTCGATGATCGCGTCCACACCCAGGCCGCGGAAGATGTCGACCAGGCCGCGTCCGGCGACCACCGCGACGAGTCCGGCGCCATTCGGCCTCGCCGGCCTCGCGCCGCTCGCGCCGCCTTCTGCCTCGAGGATCCGCCGATGCTGTGTCGACATGTCTCCGACGCTCAGCTTCAGCACCTTGCCGTAACCGCCCGCGAGGTTGATCACACTCGTCGGGTCGTCGGTGTGGACGTGGACCTTGACCAGCTCCGGTTCGCCGACGACGAGGACCGAGTTGCCGAGCGATTCGATCTGGCCGCGGATGAGTTCGGTGTCCAGGTTGTTGCCTTCGATCAGAAACTCGGTGCAATAACCCCATCCACCCTCGGGCAGCGCCAGCGCCACCTGCGACGCCGCCAAGACCGGCAGCCGGGACTCGTTGAGAGCCGCCAGCGCCGGCTCCGACTCCTCCACCGATTTGAGCATGCCTTCGAGGATGAGCTGGAGCCCGAAACCCCCCGCATCGACCACGCCCGCGTCGCGGAGGATCTGCAGTTGGCTCGGCGTCTTCAGCACCGCCGAGCGGGCGCCCGCCGCGGCCGCT
>VBGV01000011.1 GCA_005880755.1 Chloroflexota bacterium | reverse complement strand
CCGGTGGTGGTCGTGATGGGGGCGGTCGCGGGGTCAGGTGGGTACTACGTCGCGACCCCGGGCTCGTGGATCATCGCGCGGCCGAGCACACTGACCGGCTCGATCGGAGTCCTGACTGGAAAGATCGTCACCGGCGCCATGTGGCAGAAGCTGCTTTTCAACCGGGAGACGATCGCTTTCGGCGACCGCGTCACTTTGTACAGCGACGAGCGGCCGTTCTCCGACGAGGAGCGCAGCCTCGTGCGCGGGGACGTCGAGCGGATCTACCGCGCGTTCGTCGATATCGTCGCTCGCTCTCGCAAGATGACGCCCGATGAGGTGGATCCGATCGCGCAGGGCAAGGTGTGGACCGGGCGCCAGGCGCTGGAACGCAAACTCGTCGACGAGCTGGGCGGCCTCGACGCGGGAATCAGCAAGGCGCGCACCCTGGCCGGACTCAAGGACGACGCACCGATGCGAGAGGTGCGCGGCCCCAAACGAATGGTCCCACCGCTAGCCGGTGCGGCGGCGGCCGCGGGATGGTTCGGCTACATGCTCGAAGGCCTGACCCTGCTCAACCAGGCGCCGGCGCTGGCAGTGATGGAGTACCTACCGGGAGACCTGACCTGACCGGACCCGACCTGGCCGGATTCAGCCCAGAATTTGCACGCGTTTGTCGGCTGCCCGCCACCGCGCATCCGCCGTCACGATAGCGCTGGCGCCGACGCTCCGCCCCACCGCGATCACAAGCGCGTCGGGGAGCCTGATCGATTTGTGAGCGGCCCGCAACGCAGCGGCGATCTTCGCCACGTTGCGGTCGATCGGAGGAACCAGATCGACTATCGAGTCAACAAACGCCTCGGTGCGCGCCGTCGCCTTGGGTCCAAGCCGGCTGGCGCCGACGAGGACTTCGGCAAACGCGCTCGCCGGCAGCAAGATTGCGCGTCCTTTAGCGCGTGCCGTCCTCAGTGAACGGACCGCCGAGGAGTGGTGCGCATCCCGTGCATCGAGGACGCCAAGCACCACGCTCGCGTCGACGACTACCGGCCCCACTCGTCTCGCAACTTGTCGAGATGCGTTGCAGCGGAAAGTCCCGGGACGGCTCCCACGAATTCCTCCAACGGGTCGCTGGACCGCTCGAGAAGAATGCGCCCATCACCGTTAGCCTGAACCCGCAGCTCATCGCCTTGGGACACGCGAGCAGCCTTTAGCGCCGCGACGGGCAGAGTTATCTGGTTCTTTCTGGAGACCCGAGTAGTCCCGCGAACTCGCTTTACTTTTTGGCTCATGAGTAAAGGTTAACAGGACGCAAGTCAGCGACCAAGATCCTTTACAGGACCATTTTGGATCCGAGCTGACCAGGCCGACCTCTAGCCGCGGGGCAGGTCTTTACAACCTGGGTTGACGCGCTTTTGTCGCGAAAGTAAGTTCAGAAGAGGTATGGCCGGCTCGGGGGAGGGGAGCCAAACGAAAGGGAGGGCCCGCCAGCACTTTGGCCTGAGATTGGTGTAGAAACCCTGCTTGGAATGCGCTCTCAGCTTCCCCACGCAATCATCGCCCCGGTGTTCTTGACACTTGGCGTGTTGGCCGTCGCATGGGCGGTGCTCGCGTTTCGCTCGCAGCGGCGTTTCCTGAGCAAGGCGATGCGAGCGACCGGTGTCGTAAAGAGCTTGACAGCCGAGCGTCTGGAGAAAACCACCTTCTACTTTCCGGTCATCACGTTCACAACTGCCGCCGGCGTCCCAGTCACCGCCCAATCGAAGACGTCAATCAGCAGCAGCTATCCGATCGGGAAGACGATCTCCGTTCTCTACGACCCCAACGATCCCAACAGCCTCGAGATCGACGCATGGTCCCGCTGGGTCGTGGTCGCCGCCGCGACCTTCCTTGCGATTGTGTTCGTTGGCATCGGCACAGCGGCGCTTATCTCCTCAAGCTAGGGGCGCTATTCCGCACCGTTGGCGCCAGCGGTACAACTCAAGAGCCCGAATTCCGCACCGTTGGCACCACCGTTGGCGCCACCGGGGCGCCAAAAACGAGAGCCCCTCACGAGTCGAGCGGTGGGAACCTCCACGGCTGCCGCTCGCGCACCACTTCATAAACCGCCTCGACGATGCTCTCCCGGTTCGGTTTCGAGAAGTAGTCCCCGTCCGGCCCGTACGCCGGCCGGTTCGGCGACGCCGCCAGCGTCCTCGGCGCCGCGTCCAGGTGCCACCACCCCTGCTGCGCCTCGAGGATCTGCTGCAGCATGAACGCCGACGCCCCACCCGGGACGTCCTCATCGACACAGATCAAAGCACGCGTCTTCTCGAGCGAGCGGACCAGCATGTGGTCGATGTCGAACGGGTTCAGCGTCTGCACGTCGATGACTTCGCACGACACACCCAACCCGTCCAAAGTTGAAGCAGCATCCAGAGCGATCGCGCAGCATGCGCCGTAGGTCACCACAGTCGCGTCAGTGCCCGTGCGCAGCACCTCCGGCACACCCAACGGAACCGTGAACGACCCGACGTTGTCCGGCACCCGCTCCTTCATCCGGTACCCATTGAGGACCTCGATCACGATCCCCGGGTTGTCGCCCTGAAACAGAGTGTTGTAGAACCCCGCCGCCTGGGTCATGTTGCGGGGCACCGCAACATACACCCCGCGCAGCGCATTCAAAACCACTGACATCGGCGACCCCGAATGCCAGATCCCGACCAGGCGATGGCCCTTGGTCCGGATCACGACCGGGGCCTTCTGGCCACCGACCGTCCTCCAGTGCAGCGTGGCCAGGTCGTCCGAGGCGACCTCCAGCGCGTACAGGAAATAGTCCAGGTACTGGATATCGCAGATCGGCCGCAGCCCCCGCATCGCCGAGCCGATGGCCTGGCCCAGGATCGTCGCCTCCCGGATGCCGGTGTCGGTCAGCCGCAGCTCGCCGTACTTGGCCTGCAGCCCTTCGAACACCAGGTTCACGTCTCCCAGCCGGCCGACGTCCTCGCCGACGACGAAGATCCGCGGGTCGCGCGCGAAGTTGGCGTCGAAGTTGCGGAGCAAAACCATCCTGCCGTCGACCACAGGCGACTTCTCGGAATACAAAGCGGGCACGACTGGCACGTGCAAAGGAGACGAGGCCGACCGGCTGTACACGAACGAGTTGTAGCGGTCGTCGTTTTCGCGCCGATAGGCGTCGACAAACGAAGCAAGCTCAGCGCGCGCAGGCGAATCGATGCCCCGCGTTTGGTGCAGCGCGCGCGAAGCGCTCGACATCACGAGCGCGCGCGTCACCTTGTGCGCTTCGTCGAGAGAGTTGGTGATCTCCGCGACCTCCGGCATGTCGATCCGCCGCAGGATTGCCACCGCCCGGTCGCGCTCGGCGCGGACGGGGGTCTGGAACGCCTCCCAACCCAGGTCGCGCGCTGCCTCCACCGCTTCCTTGTCCGCCGCCTCCCAACCCTCGATCTGGGATTCGCTCGCCACGCCGGCCTCGATGATCCAGTCGCGCATACGCGCGACGCAGTCGTACTCGCTTTCGAATCGCAGCCGTTCCTTCGTCTTGTATCGCTCGTGGCTGCCGCTCGTCGAGTGACCTTGCGGCTGCGTCATCTCGGTGACGTGGATCAGGGCCGGCTTGTGCTCGCGCCGCACCTTGTCGATCGCAGTCGCATACGTCTCGATCAGCGCGGGGTAATCCCAGCCGCGGACGACATAGATGTCGATCCCCGGCCGGTCGTCTGGCGTGAAACCACGCAGCACGTCGGAGATCGACGCCTTCGTGGTTTCCGCAGTGATCGGAACGGAGATTCCGTACCCGTCGTCCCACACCGACATCGCGAGAGGCACCTGCAGCACACCACAAGCGTTGATCGACTCCCAAAAGAGTCCCTCACTGGTCGCAGCGTCGCCGATGGTGCCGAAGGCGACCTCGTTGCCGTTGACCGAGAAGCCGTCCTGGACGCCCTTCAGCTGCGGATTCAGGCGATAGAGCTTGGACGCGTAGGCGAGACCGACGAGCCGAGGCATCCAGCCCGCGACGTTCGAAACGTCGGCGCTCGAATTGGGGATGTCGACCGTGCGGACAAACGCGCCGCCGTCGTCGAGGAACCTCGTCGCGAAGTGGTTGCCCATCTGGCGTCCGCCGGACGCGGGCTCCGACTCCAGCTGAGCGTTGCCGTAGAGCTGGGCGAAGAACTCGCGGACGTTGGACATCCGGGTCGCCCACATGAACGTCTGGTCGCGGTAGTAGCCGGCGCGCCAGTCGCCCGGCCGAAAAGCCTTGGCCATGGCGATCTGCGCGACCTCTTTGCCGTCACCGAAGATGCCGAAGGTCGCGTTGCCGCGCAAGACCTCGGCTCGGCCGATGATGCTCGCGCGCCGGCTGCTGAACGCGAGCCGGTAATCGGCGACGATGGCTTCGGCGGTCAGGGAGTACTTGGGGTTGCGAACGGCTCTCGCCAGCTGAGACAAACCTCCCCTACGCGTCCATAGTTGCCGCTGCAAGCGGCGAAACCTACGTTATCAGAGGTTGCCCGGCCCCAGACCCTAGGCTGAGCTGGCGTGCTCCCGCTGCTGCTCGCGGCGGAGGAGCCCTGGGCGGCTCGCCTGGAGGGCCTCCTTCATGTGCACGTAGGCCTTCGCCAGCTCCCCGCGCCGCTCGAGGATCTCGGCGTAGATGCCGTGGCACTGCAAAAGCCTCTCGCGCAGACCCAGCGCCTCGAAGCCGCGGATCGCGTCCTCGAACGCGCGGTCGACCTCGTCATGCTCACCGCGGCGGTCCGCGATCCGGCCCAGCCAGACGTGCGCCTCGGCGATGGTGGCGCCCTCTTCGTGCTGCTCCGCGAGCTCCAGCGCCTCGCGCGCCATGCCATACGCCTGCTCGACCTTGCCTTCCTGCATGGTGAGCTCGCAAAGGCTCAACAGCACCTCGCTGCGGCCGAACTCCAGGTCGCCTCCCGCCGACAGCTCCAGCGACCGGTCCAGGTGGATGCGCGCGCCGTCCAGGTCACCCCGCGCCATCAAAACCAGGGCAAGGCTGTTCTCCGACCGGGCCAAGACGACCCGGTCACGCAGCACCTCGAGCACCGCCACCGATCGCATCGCATAGCGGACAGATGCCTCAGCCTCGCCGACCTCGTGATACGCGGTGGCGAGATCGCCGTACATGCGAGCGACGCGGCGCAGGTCAAACATCGCCGCTCCGACCTCGATCGATTCCTCGAATGTTGCGATCGCCCTGTCCCATTCGTGGTGGGCGACATACGTGGTGGCGAGAATCCCCAAAAGGCGGGCCAGGGTCGGCGCCGGGACCGGTTTCAGGCCGCGGCACACGGACAGCGCCAGCTCGGCCAGCTGCGACGAATCTTTGGAGTGCGTCATGTTGGCGAGCGCGGCCTGCGCGCCGATGCACTCGGCCAGCATCACGCCGTCGTTCACAGCCTCGAAATGCGCGCGTGCGTCGGCCAATAGCGTGGCCGCTTGGTCGGGTTGGGCGACACCCAGGTAGGCCTGGGCGAGAAAGTAGCGAATGCGCCCCAGGCGGAACGCGGACGAACCCCGGTCGAGCAGCGAAAGGCCCAGCGGGATCGCCTCGTGATTCCGCCCATCGGCGACCATCGCCTCGAGGGCGATGAGGCTCGCCTGGCCTTCGTCGGCGGCACCCGCCGGCTCGGCGAGGAAATATTCGACGGGCTTTCCGGTCCGGCGCGCGATGTGTTCGAGCGTGGGCAGCGACGGCCTCGTGCGCCCGGTCTCGATCAGGTAGATGGCCGGGGCCGTGACACGCCCCTTACCCAGCTGGGCGAGGCTCAAGCTGGCCTCGAATCGAGCCTGCTTGACCGAACCCGGCCGCAGGTTTACGCCAGGAAGTCGGCGTCTCTTCGGTTGCGCGTCAGTCGCAACTGGTGCGTCT
>VBGV01000010.1 GCA_005880755.1 Chloroflexota bacterium | reverse complement strand
CCGCTACGACAACCGCGACTCGGGCCTATCGACCTGGGTCGAGGACGTCTACACCCTGGACGATATGGCGGACGACGCCGCCGGCTTGCTGGACGCGCTGGGCATCGCCGCGGCGCACGTCGTCGGGGCGTCGATGGGCGGGTTCATCGCGCAGCTGCTGACGCTGAACCATCCCGGCCGGGTGCTGACCCTCACGTCGATCATGTCGGGGCCCAACGGCGACGACCAGGTCCAACCGACGGCGGAGGGGAGTGCGGTCCTCATGGCGCCGGCGCCCCCAGCGCGCGAAGAGCGCATCGCGCTCGGCCTGTGGGCGAAGCAGAAGCTGCTCGGTCCGGCTGATCCGTTCGATGATGCGTATGAGCGCTCGCGCATAACGCGTGCAGTGGACCGGGCCTATCACCCGGCCGGGTTCGGGCGCCAGCTCGGAGCGATTCTCGTCGCAAGGGGCCGGCTGGAGCGACTTCGCTCGGTCAGCGTGCCGACGCTCGCCATCCACGGCGACGCCGACATCCTCGTCCCCGTCGAGAACGGCAGGCGCGTCGCGGCCGCCGTTCCGGGGGCGCGGCTCATGGAGATCGAAGGCATGGGCCACGACGTGCCTCGGCGGGTCTGGTCACAGGTCGCGGACGCGATCGCCTCGCTGGCTCACGAGGCGCCGCTTGTTGAACGGGCTTAATCCCGCGATCGCGTTCCTGGCGGGCCTGGCCTCATTCGTCTCGCCGTGCGTGCTCCCGTTGGTCCCGGCGTACCTCGCCTACCTGGGCGCTCGAGTGGGACAACCTGTCGCGGTCGCCGGCGCTGGGTTCGTGGCGGGGTTGTCGCTCGTCTTCATCCTTTTCTTCTACGTGTTCTCGCTGGCGGTGCAGCCCATCCGCGCGTACGTACCGGTGGTCGCAGGAGTGCTGGTGATCGTCATGGCGCTCCACGTGGCGGGGGTGATTCGCGTTCCGTTTCTTGACACCGAGTACCGCGTGATGAAAACCGCGCCCCAAGGCGGAGGCGTCGCTGGGGGCTTCCTCCTCGGCATGGGTTTTGCGAGCGGCTGGACGCCCTGCATCGGGATCACCCTCGGCGCGGTCCTCAGCTCGGCCGTGACGATCGGCGCCACGCCGCAGGGACTGAGCCTGATGATCGCGTACTCCCTGGGGCTCGGCCTGCCGTTCATCGTTCTCGCCTTCGCCCTCCAGGGCGCCCGGCCCTTGGTGACGTTTGTCAACCACCACCGCCGGGCGATCGACCTCGCTTCGGCAGGCGTGCTCGCGGTGATGGGGGTGCTGCTGCTCACCAACAGGCTGACGTGGCTTTCCGCGGGTCTCGTGCAGCTGATCCCCTCGTGGCCGTCACCGTCAATCTGAAACTTTCTCTTTCGGCTAGCTGTACGCCCGCCGTGTGAAGACCATCGGCGTCACGCCCTCGACGTGATGGCCCTCGGTGACGAGTCCGATCAGGATCCAGTGGTCGCCCGCCTCCATCGTGTCGCGCAGCGTGCAGACGGCGTAGGCGGCGGTGTCATCTTTGAGCACAGGCCCTCCGATCTTGCTCTCCGGCCGGTGCCACGCGATGCCGCCGAACTTGTCGCTCAACTTGGTTGCCATGCGCCGCGCGAGCTGCTCACGGCCCGCGGCCAGGATGTTCGCGGTGAACCCGCCGGTGTGCTGCACCGCGGGCAGGGTGTTCGACTTCTTGTCGATGCAGACGAGCGCAAGGGGAGGGTCGAGCGAGGCCGCGCAGAACGCGCTCACCGTGAGGCCTCGCGGTTGGTGGTCATCGCCGAAGGCGGTCAGGATGACCACGCCGCCCGGAAAGCTGGCCATGACCTCGCGGAACCTTGCACCCTCGATCACGACGGGATCGTAGGGGGGAGGTTGTTAAGAACACTTGTTTGCAGCTGTGGAAACGTCTAACTTGTCTTCTCGTGGGTCAGGTCCTCGATCTCTTCTCGACGCCGGTCCGGGAATGGTTCCGCGCCTCTTTCGCCGAGCCCACCGCCGTCCAGGAACGGGGGTGGCGGGAGGTCGGAGCCGGCCGTCACGTCCTGATGGCGGCGCCGACCGGGAGCGGCAAGACGCTGGCCGCCTTTCTGTGGTGCCTGGACCGCCTCTCGGGCGAGCCGACGCCCGCCGAATCTGAGCGATGTCGCGTCCTTTATGTGTCGCCGCTCAAAGCGCTGGCCCACGACGTCGACCGCAACCTGCGCTCGCCGCTGGTGGGGATCCGGCGCCAGATGGAGTCGCAGGGGCTGGTGCCGCCTGACATCTCAGTCGCGATCCGGACGGGCGACACGCCCGCCGACGTCCGCCGGTCCATGGAAAGGCACCCGCCCGACATCCTCATCACGACGCCCGAGTCGCTTTTTTTGATTCTCACGAGCGCCGCGCGAAAGATCCTCGCGCCGGTCCGCTGGCTGATCGTCGACGAGATCCACTCGGTCGCGTCGACCAAGCGCGGCAGCCACCTCGCGCTCAGTCTCGAGCGGCTGTGCGAGCTCACCCGCGTCGAGCCGCAGCGGATCGGCCTTTCCGCCACGCAGCGCCCACTTGAGGAGGTGGGACGTTTCCTTGGCGGCATGGACCGCGCGGTGTCGATCGTGGACGCCGGCCGGCTGAAGACCATGGAGGTCAGAGTCGAGGTCCCGGTCGAAGACATGACCCGGCTGACGGACGAGGACGAAGACATTGCCAAGGGCCAGAACAGCATCTGGCCGGCCATCTACCCCCGCCTGCTGCAGCTCATCCGCGAGCATCGCTCGACCATCGTCTTCGTCAACTCGCGACGCCTGGCCGAGCGAATCGCCGCTCGGGTCAACGATCTCGCAGAGGAAGAGCTGGTGCGCGCCCACCACGGGTCGATTGCACGTGAGCAGCGCATGTTGATCGAGGACGAGCTGAAGGCGGGACGGTTGCGCGGTCTGGTCGCCACCTCGACCCTCGAGCTCGGTATCGACATGGGCGCGGTCGACCTCGTGCTGCAGATCGAGGCGCCTCCGAGCGTCGCCGCCGGGATCCAGCGCGTCGGGCGCGCGGGGCACTCCGTGGGCGAGGTTTCGCGCGGCGTCGTGATCCCGAAGTTTCGCGGCGACCTGCTCGAGTCGGCCGCCGTCGTCGAGGGCATGCTCGAAGGCCGCATCGAGTCCACGGTCGTGCCGCGCAAACCGCTCGACGTCCTCGCGCAGCAGATCGTCGCCATGTGTGCGATGGACGAGTGGGAGGTCGAGAAGCTCGGTCGCGTGGTGAGGCGCGCCTATCCGTACGGCGAGCTGGGCCCACTCGCCTTCGAATCGGTGCTCGACATGCTGAGCGGTCGCTATCCGTCCGACCAGTTCGTCGAGCTGCGGCCGCGGATCGTCTGGGATCGCGTGGCGGGCAAGGTGCGAGGCCGAGCGGGCGCGCAGCGGCTGGCGGTCACCAACCCGGGCACCATTCCAGACCGCGGCCTCTACTCGGTGAACCTGGCGGAGGACGGCCGGCGTGTCGGCGAGCTAGACGAGGAGATGGTCTACGAGACACGCGTCGGCGAGACGTTCGTCCTTGGAGCCTCGACGTGGCGGATCGTCGACATCACGCCGTCGCAGGTCATCGTCACTCCTGCCCCGGGCGAGCCCGGGAAGATCGCGTTCTGGAAGGCCGACGCCCCGAGCCGCCCGGTCGAGCTGGGTGCGGCGCTGGGCAAGATGGTGCGCGAGCTGCGTTCGCTTGATCCGGCCGCCGCCGCGCAGCGGCTGCGCGAACGCGCCGGATTCGACGACCTCGCGATCAAAAACCTACTGGCCTACCTGGACGACCAGGCGGCGGCCACCGGGACGGTGCCCGACGACCGCAACCTGGTCGTGGAGCGCTTCCGCGACGAGGTCGGTGACTGGCGCGTTTGCCTGCACACGCCATTCGGCGGACGCGTGCACGCTCCTCTGGCTTTTGCGCTCGAGGCACGTCTGCGGGAAAGGCTCGGAGTCGACGCGCGCGCGCTGTGGACCGACGACGGCATCGCCCTGCATCTGCCCGAGGTCGAATCGCCGCCCGCACTCGAGGAGCTGATCCTCGATCCCGAGGAGGTCCAGGCGCTCGTGTCAGCGCAGCTGCCCGCCTCGGCATTGTTCGCTGCGCGGTTCCGCGAGAACGCCGCGCGCTCACTGCTGCTGCCCAAGCGCCGGCCTGCTGCAGGTCGCGCGGCAGTATCCCGACTTCCCGATCCTGGCCGAGACGTGGCGCGAGGTGATGAGCGATCACTTCGACATGCCTGCGCTTACCGCGGTGCTGCGCGCGATCCGGTCGAGGGAGATTCGCGTCGTGGCGGTCGACACCGAGCGCGCCTCGCCATTCGCCTCGTCTCTTCTTTTCTCTTATGTCGCGGAGTTCATGTATGAAGGCGACCAGCCGCTGGCCGAGCGGCGCGCCCAGGCGCTGACACTTGACCGCGACCTGCTGGCCGAGCTGCTGGGGAGCGAAGACCTCCGCGAGCTGCTCGACCCCGATGCGATCGCCGCCGTCGAGCTCGAGCTGCAGGGATTGCTGCCGGAGCGATTTCCGCGCGACGTCGACGAAGGACACGACCTGCTGGCTCGGCTGGGCGACCTCAGCGCTCAAGAGGCTGTTGCGCGTGGGGTTACCGAGGAGTGGTTGCGATTGCTGGAGAAGGACAGGCGCGTGGCCGCGATCAGGATCGCGGGCGAGACACGGTGGATCGCCGCGGAGGACGCGGGCCGCTATCGCGAGGCGATGGGCGCAAGCCTGCCGATCGGACTGCCCGACGTCTTCCTCGAGCCAGGCGCGAACCCGCTCGAGTCCCTACTCCGGCGCTACGCGCGCACCCACGTCCCATTCGTCACCTCAGAGCCGTCCAAGCGGTGGGGGCTGCCCGCCGCGGCGATCGAGTCTGCCCTGACGCGGCTCGCTGCTCGCGGCGAGGTGGTGGCGGGCGAGTTCCGCAAGGCGGCCGAGGGCCGCGAATACTGCCATCCCGAAGTGCTGCGGACACTGCGGCGCCGCTCCCTCGCCGCGCTGCGCCGCGAGATCGAATCTGTGCCGCCAGACGCGCTGGCTCGTTTCCTGCCGGCCTGGCATGGCATCGGAGTCCGGGCCGGAGGCGTGGACCGGCTGCTGGAGGTCGTCTTCCAGCTCCACGGCCTTGCTCTGCCAGCCTCGGTGATCGAGCGGGACGTGATCGGCTCTCGCGTGCGTGACTACGGGCCTCGACTTCTCGACGAGCTGGTGTCGATGGGCGAGGTCGTGTGGGTCGGTCGCGGCTCGCTTGGCGCGAGCGATGGCCGCGTCGCTCTCTATCTGCGCGGTGACGCACCCCGGCTCGTGCCGCCGCCGGTGGATCCGCCGCAGTCGGAGCTTCACGACCGGCTCCGGTCGCATCTCAAAGCTCGCGGCGCCAGCTTCTATCGGGACATCTACAACGCGTGCGGCGGTGGCGACGAGGAGGTGATGCTCGACGGGCTGTGGGACCTCGTCTGGTCAGGCGAGGTCACGAACGACACCTTTGCCCCGCTGCGGCTCCTGGGTCCCGCGGCCAGAAGGCCGGCGCGCAAGCCGCGGATGCCCCGCCTCATCCAGCCACGAGCGACCGGTCGGTGGTCGCTGGTGGCCGACCTCATCGGCGCCGGCGCCAACGCGACCGAGCGCCTGCACGCGGAGGCGGGCGTCCTCCTCCAGCGTCACGGCGTGCTGACCCGAGAAGCGGTGGTTGGCGAAGGTTGGCCTGGCGGCTTCGCGAGCCTGTATCCGGTGCTGCGGGCGATGGAGGAGTCGGGGCGCATCCGGCGCGGTTACTTCGTCGCGGGGCTGGGCGGCTCGCAGTTTGCGCTGCCGGGCGCCGTCGACCGGCTGCGCTCCCTTCGCGAATCAGGAGGCGGAGTCATCGCGATGGCGGCCACAGATCCGGCCAACGCATACGGCACCGTCCTGTCCTGGCCTCAATCGGACGGGCGAATGGCGCGTGCCGCCGGTGCGTACTGCGTGGTCGACGACGGGCGGTTGGCGCTCTACCTCGAACGGGGAGGCCGGTCGCTCCTCACGAACGGCGAGGTCGAACCGGCCCACCTGCAGGCGCTGATCGCGATCGCCACCAACGCGGGCCGCCTGGAGGTGCAGAAGGTGGACGGCGTGCCGGTCATGGACTCGCCGCTCAAGGCGGCTTTGCGCGAGGCCGGGTTCTCCCAGACTCATCGCAGCCTGGTCGCCTACGGCGCTCGAGGCTGAACCGGCGGATAATCGGGTGGTTCCGACAGCTGGTACATGGGGCATA
>VBGV01000009.1 GCA_005880755.1 Chloroflexota bacterium | reverse complement strand
GTATCCCGATGTCGTGGGTGCGACCCGGTCCGGGTTCAGGCTCACCGACCCGAACTACCCAGCACCCGCGGTGGTCGGGTCCTCTCAATCGCGACCTGGCAGCACGGTGGGGCTTTCGCCAGGCACCTACGCCGTGAACCCAAGCCTCACTGCAAACGTGTGTTACTTCTTGAGCGGCGGCGTCTATGCGTGGCAGGCGGGCTACACCAACAGCGGGGGCGGGGCTCTGGTCAGCAACGAGCTCAAGCCGCCCGATGAGCCCACCGTCGCCAACAACCAGGTGGCCTCCGCGCACCAGTTCTGGAACAGCGGCGGCGTCAACTGCGCGGGTTCATTCATGTTGGCGGCGAAGGGAGTCGGGGGCGTCGATGCGATCCGTACCGGTACCTGGGCGATCGAGATCACCTCGGTCAGGACGGACACGTACAACGGGATGACGTATACCCGCGAGAGCGCGCCGTCGATGTGTCGAACCGTGTCGATCTCGGTCGGCCAGGCGATCCAGATCCAGATGAGCAACCTGCCCGGTGCCACATCCTTCAACGTTTACGCGGCGCCGCCTACGAACGGCTGCGCCGGTCCGTTCGGGCTCGCCGGCAGCTTCGCGGTCAATGGTCCCGTCCGCAACAACGATCTGACGGGCTGTCCGTTCGGCAGCGGCGCCAACAACGGCCACGGCAACGGCAACGGCAACAACGGTGACAACTGCTCTCTCGGAGGCGAGGACGCGATCTTCGATGCGACGCTGTTGGGGCTGCTCTTCATACCGAATCTGCTTGCCCAGCCGGGTGTGGTCGGCGCCTACCCTCCCGACCCGGAAACCGGGCCCCTCAACTCCAGCCTTCCAAACCAGAATCCGCCCCGTCGAGCGGGCTCTGCCGGCGATCGCGCGAACGAGAACAACTGCGAGTCGACCGCGGGCGTCTACGTCACCTGCTCCGGGCCCATCACTCCGGGAGCCGTCGAGTTCTACATCCCGGCTGGAGGATGCCTCAGCAACTCGAACAGCGCCGACACGTATGTGTTCAGTGGGTACCAGTACAACTGGGTCGCTGTGTTCGAGCCGCCCGCCAACACGTGCTCCAACACGCTGGGAGCGGCCAGCAACTCCGCATACATCGGCCTCGTCTACGTCCCGGCGGCCACCGCCGGCGTTAGCTCCCCTTACACGTTCGAGTCAGCGGGGACAGGCGGGTTGATCGCGGGCAAGGTCACCTTTACGGGCACGATGCCCAGCGTCACCTACAACGCCAACTACGCGCCGGTGCCGCCGGCCAGCCGCCTGACTAGCTGACCGGTTCCGCCTCGGGGACCGGGGCCTCGACCGCGCTCGCGCCGTTGTGGTCGCCCTGTCCGCCACGCGCCTCCAGGTGCGCGATGCGCCGGTGCATGGCGCTCGTCGCTTTCGCGTCGCCGAGCTCCTCGTAGCGCTGAATCGCTCCCTGCCAGGAGGCTTTGGCCTCGTCGTGCCTACCCAGCCCCCACAAAGCTTGAGCGCGGTTGGAAAGCCCTTCCGCGCGCTCGCGCGTCTTGTCCGGAGGCAGCAGCTGCAGGGTGGAGTCGACCAGGCGCATGACTTCCTCGAAGGCGCCGACGGCCAACGCGTTCTGCGCGGCCTGGCCGAGGAACGCCGCGGTGCGGAAGGCATCAGCTGCAGTCCCGGCCTGGTAGAGGTGGTAGCCGATCTCCGCGGCGTGCTCGTTGGCGAACTTGCCATACACGCGCTCGAGGGTGTCCGCCACCGCGAGGTGATAGGCCTGGAGGCGAGGAAGCGGTAGCGCCGCCAGCGCCCTCTGGCGCACCAGGTCGTGCGCGAAGCGATACGTCTCCTTGCCCGCGGCCGCCAGGAAGTGGCCGCGCGTGGCCTCGTCGAGTGCGTCGCGCAGCTCATGGCCGGAGAGCTCGCCGAATGCCTCGAGCAGAGGGATGTCGAAGTCGCGGCCGATGACCCCGGCCGCCACCAGCATGCGCTGTGCCGGCTCGCTCAGCCGCTGTATCCGGCGCCCGATGAGCCCGCGCACGCTCTGCGCCAGCTCGAGGTCCTCTTCCGTGTAGCTGGCCTGCGGCCGGGCGCCGCCGAGCATGCTCTCCGACTCCGCCATGTAGAGGAAGGAGTGCTCGACGAACAGCGGGTTGCCTTCGGTGGCCGCCTGGATGCCGAGCAATTGGACCGGCGTCAGGGGCGATTCCGCCATGCCCGCGACGATCCGCTCGACGTCCTGGTCGGAGAGACGGTTGAGGACGATGCGCTGGGCGCGGCGGCGCCTGAGCAGGCGAGACATCACGGTGGCAAACGGCCTTCCGGAGTCCAGCTCCGAGTCCCAGCAAGTACCGAGAACGACGATGCGGCTTCCGATCACGCGCTCGGCGAGATCGCGCAGGAGCATGACGGTCGCCTCGTCGGCCCACTGCAGGTCGTCGAGCACGATCAGGAGCGGCTTGTTGCCCTGGACCCCGGTCAGCAGGGCGTGGATAGCCTTGAACAGCTGCTCCCGGACCTTGTTCGCGGCAACTTCGTGCGCGGCGCCCATGCCGCGGACCTTCTGACGCAGCATGGGAGCAAGCGTCGCCAGCAGTGGCCCGTGGTTGCCGACGGCTTCGTTCAAGACTTTCGCTGTTGCGTTCGTGACCGCACCGGCGAGCACGTCGCGGAAGGGTCCGTACGGTGCCCCGTCTTTTTCGAGACTGCGCCCCGTCAAGACGAGCCAACCCTTGGCGGCCGCCTCGGTGGCGACCTCCGACGCGAGCCGCGACGTGCCGATGCCCGCCGCGCCAGTGAGGAAGAGGAGAGAGCCGCTGCCCATCGTGGCTCGGTCCATGACCATGCGGATGTCGAGCCGTTCCCGCTCGCGGTCGACGAACCCGTCGTCCGAAGCCAAAACGTGGGGCGTTTCTTTCACCTCACCCGGTGTGACCTGGTGCAAGCGCCAGCGGTCGGGGAATCCCTTCAGCTTGTAGCGGCCGCGGATCGCGAACTTCATCTCGGCGGTCGGTCCGACAAGCTGACGCACGATGTCCGAGACGAGGATCTCGCCGCCCCTGGCCTTGCCGGCGACGCGCGCCGCAACGTTGACCGCGGCGCCGAAGATGTCACCGGCCTCCTCCACCACCTCGCCCGTGTTGAGGCCGATGCGGATCCTGAGCTTGCGCTCGGGGTTCTGCTTGCTGTAGTCGGCGATCGCATGCTGGATGTCGAGCGCGCACTCGACGCCGTGACGCGCCGAGCCGAAGCTGATCATGAAGCCGTCGCCGAGGCCCTTGATCCGGCGCCCGGCGTGCTCGGCGATCTTCTCGTCGATGATCGTCTCGTACGCCCGCATGATCTCGTGCGAGGCGGTGAAGCCTCGCGTCGACAAGAGGCGTGTCGACTCCTCGACGTCGGTGAACATGATCGTGACCGTGCCCTCCGTCTGGCCGACCGCAAGGCTGCCGATGATCGTTTCCGCGGTCAGAGGCGCCGCGGCGTTGATCGGCTGCCCCAGCCCCTCCGCGATCTCACGCAGCAAGCCCTGCGACGCGCGGAAGCCCGCTTCGCCCTGGGGGTACCGGACGGCCTGGAGAAGTCCGGCCTCGGTCGCGAGGCGAAGCTCGCGCCCCGCCGAATCCTTGCTGATCTTGCTCTGAGACGCGTAGTCGCTCGCCCTCAGCTCGGCGCCTTCGAACGCTTCCGTGAGCGCCGGCGCGAGGCGCAGGCTGAGGCCGCGTCGGGTGATGATGCTTTCGATCACGGCCTGGATTCGTCGCGACGCGCCGGCGGGTCCGGGTGCACCCTCGGTCGCGTGGACGGTCGGGAGCATGCCGCTGAAGCCGCTGGACGCCGCCGCCAGCTGACCGAGCGCAGTCGTGGCGCGGGCCATGGCGGTGGCCGCCTCGAGGGCCTGGTGCGCGTGGATGTCCTGCAACGGGTTGTAGCCCGGGGGTGGCTGGGCGTAGGCCGGCGGTGGGGTTGTCTGCTCGGGGTACGGGTACGGAGGGGCCGGCGCCCCGGTGGGATACACGACGGGCGCGACCGGCTGGGGGGGCAGCGCCGGCGGAGCTTCCACCGGCTGCGCCGGGGTGGCGGCCTGGAGGTCGGCGACCGCCGCCCGAGCGGCGTCGATCAGCTTGCGCATCTCCTCCTGCATCTCGGGCGTCTGCGCCGGGGCGGCAGCCTGGGCAGCGGCCTGCGCTGCCGCCGAAGGCGAAGCGGCCGCGGCCGGCCGGTCGGAGCTGAACGGCACCACCACGACCGTGCGGCTCGTGACACTTTCGGATTTGCCCTGGCCGGACATGAGCGGGTCCTTGACCACCGGCATCATGCTGTCCGACCCGGCGGGGATGAACCGGGACTTGACCGGGTCGAACAGGTCCTGGTTCACCTGCACGCCGTAGAACGCCGCCTTGTCGAGCGCCGTCGGCACGTACCCGGTGGCGTTGTACTCGAGCCTGAGGTCGGGGCCCATGCCGAGCAGGAAGATGTCGCGCAGGATGGGTCCGTTCGAGTCGTACCCGACGACTTCGGCGATCTGCGCGACCTTGCGCCGTCCGTCCGGCATCCGGGCCTGGTGGATGATGAGGTTCACCGCGGACGCGATCTGGGCGCGCACGGCTTCGAACGGGATGTCGATCGAGGCCATCATGACCATCGTCTCCAGGCGCGAAAGCGCGTCGCGAGCGGAGTTGGAGTGGATGGTCGACATCGACCCGTCATGCCCGGTGTTCATCGCCTGCAGCATGTCGAGTGCCTCGGAGCCGCGCACCTCGCCGACCAGGATGCGGTCGGGCCGCATGCGGAGGCTGTTCCGGAGCAGCTGGCGGATCGTGAGCTCGCCCTTGCCCTCGACGTTGGCGGGGCGGTGCTCCAGGGCGATGACGTGCGGGTGGTCGATCTGGAGCTCCGCTGCGTCCTCGATCGTGATCACCCGTTGGTTGTGCGGGATAAAACGCGCGATGACGTTCAAGGTCGTCGTCTTGCCGGAGCCGGTGCCGCCCGAGACGAGGATGTTCATGCGGCCCAGCACGGCGGCAGACAGGAACTCCGCCATCGCGGGGCTCAGGCTCCCCTCGTGCTTCAAGTCGTCGATGCCGAGGACGGCGTCCTTGAACTTGCGGATCGTCAGCGCCGCCCCATGGATCGCGGCGGGCCGGATGATGGCGTTGACACGGCTGCCGTCGGGCAGCCGGGCGTCGACCATCGGGTTGAGACCATCGATGTGGCGCCCGGTGGTGGCGACCATGCGGCGGATGGTCTCTAGGAGCTGGTTCTCGTCCTCGAAGCGGACGTCCGCCTTCGTGAGCACGCCACGCCTCTCGATGAAGACCTGGTCGGGCCCGTTGACCATAATCTCGCTCACCGAGCGGTCATGAAGGAGGCTGTCAAGCGGTCCATATCCGACCGCGGCGCGAAGGATGATGTCCGCGAGCGCTGATTTCTCCTGCGAGTTGAGCGTGATGCTGTCTTCGAGCAGGAAGCGGTCGAGGTGCGTGCGCACCGCACGCGAGAAGGCCAGCGTGTCGCCCGTCGTGAGGCCGACGTCGCGGATCAGCGCGAGCCGGTCGCGAAAATCGTTGGCCAGCTTGTTGAGGTCGCGGCCCTGCCGCGCCGCCGCCTCGAGGATGTCGGAGCGGCGGCGCAGGGGTTGTCCCGCCGACGTCGTCGGCGTGGTCCACATGTCGACGAACTGCATCTCGAGCACGGATGGCGATGCCGCGATGGCCGGAATCAGCCGCTGCAGCTCGGCCAACCGGATCTTGATCGCGATGCCTTCGCCGTCGGGCTGCACGCCCTGGTCGATGTAGGCCGAGATCCATTCGCCGTCACGAAAGCGAAGGATGGCCTTGCGGGATGTGCTCTTTTCACCTGGATCGGGCTCCAGGGTCGGGTCGTCGACCGAACCGAAGACGACGTACTTGATGTCGCTGGTGGGGACCATCCGAGCGCGCTGCGAATCGCCGCTCGAATAAATCGGAAACCCTGCAGAGGTGAGCGACCGAGCGTCCGACTCGCCGTCCTCGAGGCCACCGTCCAGCCGGTGGACCACGACCTTGACTCGAGGCGGCCGCTGGCGCGCGTCGTCCGGCAGGTCGAGTGTTTCGGTCTTGACCTCGCTCATTGCGCTGCCCCGCCGGATGCTAGCACCGGGCTACCGTCCTTCCGCCTTCTTAAGGTTGGGAGTCGCATCAGCTGAAACGCTCCGGGGGACGGCGGCGGTCGAGCACCCATTTGGACCCGGGCATGCGCTTGGCGACACCTTTGACCTCAGAGGCGCGCGCGGCCACCGCGGCGGCGCTGCCGTAGCTGCCAGGCTCCGCGATCACGATTCCGA
>VBGV01000008.1 GCA_005880755.1 Chloroflexota bacterium | reverse complement strand
GGCGGCAGCATGCCGGAGACGCCGGCGCAGCAGGCGCGGGTGATGAAGCAGTGGACGGCGTGGTTCACGAAACTCGGCCCCGCCATCGTCGACCCCGGCAATCCGTTCTCCGGCAAGGTGAACAAGATCGAAGCCGATGGCGAAGTCGCCAAGGGTGCCGTAGGTCGGCGGGCGTCTGGATACAGCATCGTCGAAGCTGCATCGCTCGAGAAGGCCACGAAGCTGGCGAAAAGTTGCCCGGTGGTCAAGGGCGGCGCACAGGTCGCGGTCTACGAAACCTTCAACGTGATGTAGGCCGACGCCGTGCCTGCATTTTTCGGCCGCCGCGAGGGTGGCCGTGTGGTGATCGAGGGCGGCGACGCGCGACACCTCGCGCGGTCACTGCGCGCGCGGGCAGGCCAAGAGATCGAAGTTGTCGACCCGGACGGATTTCTGCTCACGGTGCGGCTGGACTTGGTTTCGCCCGAGCGGATCGAGGGCACGGTGGCGGCGCAGCGGGCGCACCAGCCTGAGCCGAAGGCGAACATCACGATCGCGATCGCGAATCTCCCCGCGCCCGCGCAGGAGCTTGTCCTCTCCCGTTGCACCGAGGCGGGGGCTCATGCGTTCGTTGTGTTCCACGCCGACCGCAGCGTGGGGCGGGGCGAAAAGCTCGAGCGCTGGAACACCATCTGTCGCGAGGCGGCGATGCTCGCTCGCCGGCTCCGTGTTCCGGAGGTTTCGGCGGCGTCGTCCGTGGAAGCGGTGATCGGAGCGGTGGACACCGCGGTGCTGCTCTCTCGCGACGCGTCGGTGCGTCTCGCCGATTTGCACGAACCGCGCGACGTCACGCTGTTGGTCGGGCCCGAGGGCGGATGGACCGGGCGCGAGCTGGAGCTGGCGACGGAAACGGCGACCCTCGGACCGCGCAACCTGCGGGCCGAGACCGCGGCGCTGGTGGGGCTGGCGATCGCGCTGAGCGTCCGCGGGGGATAGCGCCGACAGTAGTGCCGGATAGTCCGGACTATCCGAGGTTCTCGTCAGCGAATTGGTCGGTTAGTCCGGACTATCCGAGGTCAGCCCTTTGGCTTGTTGCCGCGCGCGGTTTCGACCTCGCCGGCGATCGCCACCATCGACCCGACCCCGAACGTGATCGCGCCGACGACCAAGAGGCCCGCGCCCAGCGGAAGCAGCCATTCTGTCGCTGCGAGGCCGAGGCACAGCAGCCCGACCGCCAGCACCAGGACGGCGTAGATCCTGAAGCCGCGCTTCGACGCGGCGAAGCCCGGCGGCAGGGTACCCAGGTAACGCGACGTGACTCGCCTCATGACATAGTCGCCGGCGCCGAAAAGGTTCAGCAGCAGGACCAAACCGGCGCCAGAGATCGCCACACCGATCGCAAGCACCACCGCCACGTGGGTATTCTCGCGGACATGGCGGTGACGACCAAGCAGGCCCTGGTGCGGAACTTCTGCATCATCGCCCACATCGACCACGGCAAATCGACGCTGGCGGACCGCCTGCTCGAGCACACCGGCTCGATCAGCCAGCGCGAGATGCAGGACCAGGTCCTCGACACGATGGACCTGGAGCGCGAGCGCGGGATCACGATCAAGCTGCAGGCCGTGCGCATGACCTACCCCGCGCATGACGGCAATACCTACGAGTTGAACCTGATCGACACGCCCGGCCACGTCGACTTCGCGTACGAGGTCTCCCGCTCGCTGGCGGCGTGCGAGGGCGCGATCCTGGTCGTCGATGCGGCGCAGGGCATCGAGGCGCAGACGCTGGCCAACCTTTACCAGGCGGTCGAGGCCGGCCTGACGATCGTGCCGGTGGTCAACAAGATCGACCTCGACGCGGCGCAGCCCGAGATGGTCGCGGAGGAGATCGCGGACGTGACCGGCATCTCCCGCGACCAGGTCATCTTCGCGTCAGCCAAGCTCGGCATCGGCACCGAGGCGATCCTGGAATCGGTTGTGAATCGCGTGCCGCCGCCGCGCGGCGATCCGTCGAAGCCGCTGCGCGCGCTCGTCTTCGACTCGCACTACGACACTTACCGCGGCGTGATCACCTACGTGCGCGTGGTCGACGGCGAGATCGTCCCCCGAGCGCGGATCCGGATGATGAACACGGGCAAGGTCCACGAGGTCGACGAGGTGGGCTGGTTCGCCCCCCGACCGCGGCCGGCGGAAAAGCTGACCGCCGGCGAGGTCGGCTACGTGACGGCGGCGATCAAAAACGTCGTCGACGCGCGCGTCGGAGACACCATCACCACCGCCGAGCACGGCGCGACGACGCCTCTGCCTGGTTACCGGCAGGTCAAGCCGATGGTCTTCGCGGGCCTTTTTCCGACCGACTCCGACCAGTTCACCGACCTCAAGGAGGCTCTGGAGAAGCTGCAGCTCAACGACGCCGCGCTGTCCTACGAGCCCGAGAACTCCGCCGCGCTGGGGTTCGGCTTTCGCTGCGGCTTCCTCGGCCTGCTCCACCTCGAGATCGTGCAGGAGCGCCTGGAGCGGGAGTTCGAGCTCGACCTGATCACGACGGCGCCCACCGTCGAGTACCAGGTCACCCTGAGGCGCGGCGAGGTGATCGCCGTGGACAACCCCGCCCTCTTGCCGGACCCCACGCTCGTCGAGTCGATCGCCGAACCGTTCGTCAAGCTGTCGATCATCGTGCCCTCGGTGTATGTCGGGCCGATGATGGAGCTCTGCCAGGAGCGCCGCGGATCGTTCAAGCACCTCGAGCACCGTCCCGGAGACCGCGTCGTGCTCGAGTACGAGATCCCGCTGGGCGAGATCATCCACGACTTCTACGACCAGCTGAAATCGCGCTCCAAGGGGTACGCCTCGATGGACTACGAGATGATCGGGTTCCGCGAGGGCGAGCTGGTGAAGCTCGACGTCCTGGTCGCCGGCGAGCCCGTCGACGCCCTTTCGCTGATCACGCACCGCAGCAAGGCGCAGGTGCAGGGGCGGCGGCTGGTGGAGAAGCTGAAGGCCATCATCCCTCGCCAGATGTACGAGGTTCCCATCCAGGCCGCGATCGGCGGCAAGATCGTCGCGCGTGAAACGATCCCGGCGATGCGCAAGGACGTGATTGCGAAATGCTATGGCGGCGACGTGACCCGGAAACGCAAACTGTTGGAGAAGCAGAAGGAAGGCAAGAGGCGAATGAAGCGCGTCGGCTCGATCGAGATCCCACAGGAGGCGTTCATGGCGGTGCTGAAGCTTGACTAGAGCGACGAGGCTGATCGCCGCCGGGGCGATTCTTGCGCTTTCGCTCGTCGCTTGCGGGCGAGCAAGCACCAGCTCCGGCCCAAGCGTGGCAAGCGTCTACTCGGGACGGGTCGTGCTCAACGACCTGAACCCTGTTGTGCCCGACCTGCCGAGCTGGTGGGACGGCCCGCCGACCTTTGACGTCAAGCCGCTCAACAGCGCCACCCGCCCGGACTTCGAGCGCTTCGCCGTGGTCGTCCGCTTCGCACACGCCGGCACCGGCGAGCAGATTCGAATTCGATACCAGGTGTTCGGTACCACGTCATATGCAACTGCGCTGATGAGTGCCGAACAGACCGCGCTTGGCACCTCGCTCTCGGGCCCAAAGGCGGGCGACCAGGTCCTCTACTACAACCAGAACGGCGGCGGCGGACCTGCGCCGTACATCAGCGAGGCACTGGTCCGGGTCGGCGAGACGGTGATCGTCGTCGTGTGGGCCCGCGTCGACGCGTACGCCACGACGTCGTCTCTCGGCAAGGTGGCGGCAACTGCTGCGACCCGGCTCAAGTCCTCGACGTCTGGCAAGCTGCACATCTCGCCGGCTCGGTCCCCGGAGCCGGCACTTGTCGCACCGCAAGGTCCTGACCTCACGCTGCTGGGCACCGCCCGGCTTCCGGTGGAGGTCGTGGCCCAGATGCTTGTGTACCCCGCGCCGACGGAGATGACGGACTTCTTCCATCACGCCGGGGTCACGGACTTCGTGTATGGCGATTACGCCGTCAACGCCGACACGCGCATGGAGATCCTGACGGCGGGGTTCACTTTCTCGAGTCCGACCGGGTCCAAGGACTGGATCACCGCTTTTTACGGCGGCAGCAGCGGCCTGTCGCAGGGCGTCTATCTCAACTTCGAAAGCGACACAGGCCAGTACGTCGGCGCCTTCGGCAACGGGACCCGCGGAGTCCTGGTCGTGTGCAGGTCCTCCGCGCCGGGTGAGCAGGCGGGACGCTCTTGCGAGAGCAGCCTGGTCCGCGTGATCGACGGCTGGAGGGCTGTGCTCGCGGGTTAGACGCTCGTCGCGCGCGCGACGCTGCCCCGAGCTTCCTGGAACCACTCCCACTGCCGGGTCAGTCCCTCGCGAAGCGATACTCGAGGCTCCCAGCCAAGGCGCTCGCGCGCGAGGTTGATCGACGCTCCGGTGTGACGAGGGTCGCCTGGCGCGGCGGGAAGGTGAAGCCGCCGGACCTTGATCCGGCTGATGTCCTCCAGGGTGTCGAGCACGCGGTTCACCGTGACGCGGCTGCCGCCGCCGAGGTTGATGATCTGGCCGACCACGTCGGCCGAGGCCGCCTTCACCGTGCCGTCGACGGCATCCGAGACGTAGGTGAACTCACGTGTTTGCTCACCGTCCCCGAAGATCTCGATCTCCTCGTTGTCAACGAGCGCCTCCATGAAACGGCAGAACGCCATGTCGGGGCGCTGCCGCGGCCCGTACACAGTGAAGTAGCGCAGCGACGTCGCCGGGATGCCGAAGTTGCGCATGTACACAAAAGTCAGGTGTTCGGCCGCGAGCTTGGTCATCCCGTACGGGGAGACCGGTCGCGGCAATGCGCTTTCCTTGGTCGGAAACATCTCCGCATCCCCATACACGGAAGAGCTCGAGGCAAAGACAAGCTTTTGCAGCTGAGATTCGCGCAGCGATTCGAGGAGCCTCTGGGTGGCCACGATGTTGTCGTGGACGTAGCGGTCGAAATGGCCGCCCCAGCTCGGACGCACGCCGGGCTGGCCCGCGAGGTGGAAGACGACGGTGGCGCCGTCCAGGATCCGTGCCAGGTCGGCGTCGACGAGGTCTACAACTTCGAGCGTGAACTTCCGCTGCGCTCTGGCTGCGCGCAGGTTTTGCTCTTTGCGTTCCCGCTCGTAGTAGTCGCTGAAAGAATCGATGCCCACGACCTCGTGACCGTCGGCGAGCAGCCGCTCGCACAGGTGCGACCCGATGAACCCCGCCGCGCCGGTCACGACGACCCTGGTTGGAGAACTGAGCATGTCGGGTCAAGAGTGCAGTCCGCGGCCCGCGGTTTGCAACCCGCCCCTATCCTCAAGTGCCGTGAATCGCTTCGAGTCGTGGCTGGCCACGACTGACTTTGGCGTGGCGGTCAAGGAGTTTCCGCAAGGCACCCGCACTGCCGGCGACGCCGCCCGCGCCGTCGGCTGCGAGGTCGGGCAGATCGTGAAGTCGCTCGTTTTCGTCGCGGGGGGCAGACCGGTCGTGGCCCTGGTCAGCGGCGCCAATCGGCTCGATGAGAAGCGCCTGGCCGCGGTGGCGGGGGAACCTGTGGCCAAGGCAGACGCCGAGACGGCGCGCATCGCCACGGGCTACGCGATCGGCGGCGTCCCGCCCTTCGGGCATGCCACCGACCTGCCTGTCTTCATGGACCGTGACCTGCTCGGCTATCCGGTCGTCTGGGCGGCCGCGGGCCGGCCGGACTCGGTGTTCGAGATTGAGCCCGGGCGTTTGCGGGAACTGAGTGATGCGGTGGTGTTGGACCTCAAATGAGCAGCTTGTTGATCTTCTGCCGCGACTGTGGCAAGCAGGTGCCGAGCTCGCAGACCAGGAACGGTCTGTGTCTCGATTGTCAGGTGCGCCATTCGGTCGCCGAGCTGCGCGACGAGCACGCGCGGCTGTGGCGGAAGCGTGAGCGATACCGTTCGCAGAACGCCAATGTCGAGCAGATCGGGCGGCAGATCGCGCGCGTCGAGGACCGCATGGGGCAGCGGATCAAGGAGCTCGTCTCGAACGAGCGCGAAGCAGCCGACCACCTGCGGCGCGAGCTCGAGTCAGCGCGGGGACAGAGATACACGATCAAAGGGGTATGAGCAAGCCTTCTTCCGCGCCCCTCACCCCAGCCCTGCGGGCAGAGCCCGATATGGACGCGCTACCCGCGCCTTCTGATTGCTCCCCTGAAGGGGAGAGGGGGACACAGGCCTTTCGGCACCTCTACGTCCACATCCCCTTCTGCAAGCACAAGTGCGGGTACTGCGACTTCAATGCCTATGCGGGGATGGACCGGCTCATGCCGGACTACCTCGACGCGCTGGAAAGAGAGCTGGCCTTCGCGCGTGAGCGCCACCCGTTCCAGCAGCTCGACACCGTCTATCTAGGAGGCGGCACGCCGAGCCTGCTGCCGGCGGACCTGATGTCGCGTCTGCTGGCGTTCATCCGGGCCACTTTCAATGTCGCCCCCGACGCCGAGGTGACGCTCGAGGCGAACCCGGCCAGCACCGATGAGGCGAAAGTCGCGGCCTGGCTCGAGGGCGGGGTCAATCGCCTGAGCCTCGGCGTCCAGGGATTCGACCCTCGCGCCCTGGCGGTCCTGGAGCGGAAGACCGACGCCGCGCAGGCGACTCGAGCCTTCGGCCTCGCCCGTGCGATGGGCGTTGCGAATATCAGCATCGACCTGATCTACGCCGTGCCGTACCAGAGCCTGGAGACCTGGCTCGACACTCTGCGCCGCGCCATCGCGCTGGAGCCTGACCATGTCTCCACCTACTGCCTTTCGTTTGAGGAAGGC
>VBGV01000007.1 GCA_005880755.1 Chloroflexota bacterium | reverse complement strand
ACATCCGGGGACCCGAAATACGATCCGAGTTGACTAGCGCATCAAGATCGAGGTCACCACGACGATCGCCAGCACGAGCGCCGCAAATGGCGTCACCGCCCTCGTGTATGTGCCGCGCACGATGGCCGCACCGCGCCTCTGCACGACGATGCCGGCCACGATCACAACGGCCGCAACGAGGAACGTCAGAGCGAAAAAGCGAACGACTCCTGCAGCATCGTCCGCCGAAGGCGGAACGAAAAGCGTGGTGAACAGGCCGCAGTATGGAAACCACGTGAGGATGCGGCGCCCGTCCAACCTTTGCCTTCCCCGCCGTTCAGTCGGTGGCGCCAGCGGCCACAGTCGCAAGAGCGCGGGAAGACACAAGAGGTAAAGGAAGGCGCACGCGACTTTGACAGGGAGGAGGCCCGGCACCAAGACGTTGCCGAGCACCTGCGGGCGCAGGCTTTCGGGTTGGACCGCCGGCCCGAGGACGGCGAGTAGCCAGCAAAGCTGGATCACCAGCAGGAGGCCGGGTTCGGCCACGAACTCGACGGTGAGGGCGAGCTCGGCCCACACGGTGAAAGCGAGCCCGACCGAGGCGAGCACGATGCTGCGCTCCTCGCCGGGGACGGGGTTGAACGGTGCGGCCAGCTGGACCGACGCCAGGAGCCCGCACAGGGCGACCGTGCCAAGCACCGGACTTGGGCGCCGCCGGGGAAGCTCGGGCCACTCTGAATCGCGCCGGCTCAGCCGCATCCAGGCGAGCTCGACCAGGATCCCGAATGCGATCATCGCGGCCAGGCCCGGATAAAGGAGAAGCGCCACGGAATGGGTCGCGATACCGGCCAGGATCTGGATCACAGCCTGGCGGCCTCGAGGAGCGGCAGGGGGTAAAGCCCGACCGCGACGTTGAGCGCCAGGACCAGCGCCACGCCAAGCGCCTGGCGGCCGCGCGGCACGCCAAGGCTGCGACCAAGCCTCAACGATCCGGGCAGCCACAGCAGCATCCCCAGCGCAAGCACGAGGCCCAGCGGCCAGAACAGCTGGGTCGCGCCGCGGAGGAGCAGCACGCGGGCAGCGAACCCGGCAAAGGGCGCCGACCCCGCCAGCGCCGCCGCGACGACGAGGTTGACCGGTCGCTCCGTCACGGTCCTGGCGCGCAGCGACTGCGGGGACGCCAGGTAGAGGGGCAGGCGGCAGAGAACGATGCTGAACAGGACGAGCAGGGCGGCGCGGCGCCCATCGACGACCATGAGGCCGAAGCCGCACAACGCAAGGCCCCAGTCGGCCATGAACGAGTAGCGCCAGGCGGCGACGGTGCTCTCGGTCAGCCACGCCGCGACACCTCCCCACGCCACGTTGAGCAGGCCGACGCCGATGAGCATCGCCCCCAACACGCCACCGGCCTCCGCTGGGACGAGGCCCCGCGTGCCGGCCACCACCACCGCCAGGGCCGGGCCGATGAATGCCATCCACGCGATGGGCGATCCGGTGACCGCATCGTCAGGGTCGAACGGATGGAGGTAGGGCAGCAGGCCGATTCCCGCGGCGAGGCCGGCGACGAGTCCCACGGCGGCAAAGCGGTCGAGCACCTCAGGTCCCGCGGCCCGCGCCAGGACCAGCCCCAGCGCGAATACCGCCACCGCGAGGACAGGCGCCCTGAGACGAAGGGCAAACGGCTGCTTGCCGTCCGCCGCGGCGTTCAGCACGCCAAGTGTCAGCAGGGTCAGCAGCACGAGCTCGAAGGTCGGGACGGCGACGATCGTGATGGTGCCCGCGAGCCCCGCACCACCCCGCAACAGAAGTGAGCGCCGTGGTGCGGCCGCAGGCGCAAAGACGAATGCGAACGCAAGGACGAACGCGGCGAAGAGGACGAGCTCGGCCGACTCAGGCAGCATTCGGCGCCCTCACCGGAAGCCATCCGGCGCCCGCGGCGACGAGCGCCGCCGCGACATACGGCCATGGGCCCTGCCACGCATCGCCCATGCCGGCGATGGCAGCGATTGCGAGCGCAAGCAGTCCCACGGAGGTCAGAAGGACGGAGCGCTCGTCACTGGAAAGAACCCTCGCGCCGCCAAGGCCCACCACTGTCATGACCGCAAACCGCAGCGCCGCCCCCGCGCCGGTCGTCACCGAAAACGCGATCCAGAGCGCGAGCAGGCCGGCCGCGATGCAGAGCACGAGTCGAGGCGTCGAACCCGGCGGCATGAGCTGCCAACCGCCCGGACCGTCGGTGATCCTCCGCACCACCATGACCGCACCGCCCAGGGCGAGCGCGCCGGCGTCGATCAAGCCCGCACCCTGGAAAACGACGAGCGCGACACCCGCTGTGGCGAGCGCCGCTCCAAGGGCGAGGCTTCGTCGACCGTCGGCGAGGACGATCAGTGACATGCCCAGCCAGGCGACGAATGCCGCGCCCGCTTCGAACACCTAACGGGTCACGGCGAAACCGAGGGCGACCAGCGCGGCGAGCCACAGGATGGGATTGCCGCGGGCGGCGGCGGCTTCCAGCTCCTTCAGGTCCAGGATCGAGCGGTACTGCTCGGGCACTCTCGCCGCGCGGACCACGGCACGTGCCCGGTCCAGCGCGGCGGCGGCCGGGACCTTGAAGAGCGCGGTCCGCGCTTGGGTCCGAATCGCCGCCGTGTCAGTCAGTGAGTAAATCGCGACGCCGATCAGCAGCAACGGCACGAACAGCGTGACCACCGGCATGACGCTGGAGACAGTGACGACCGAGATCAGTCCTCCGGCCAACGATCCGCCCGAGGACGGCATCACCTCGGCGGCCACTGGATTCGCGAGACCGAACTGGGTCGCGGCGAGGGCGGGACCGGCGACCAGCGTCAGCGCGGCGATCAGCATGGACACACCGGCAAACGTCTCCGCGGCGGGACGGCCGCGACCTCCGGGCAGGCCGATCGCTCGCGCTCCGGCCACCATCCAGGTCACCCACGCCGCGGCGCCGGCCACGCCGATCAGGCCAAGGAAGTCGCCCGCCTCGAATGCCGCCTCGATGCCGATGACGCGGGCCCCGAACGCAAGTCCGGGCGGGAGCCCGACCGCGGCCGCGATGGTCACGAGCGGCGCGAGTCCTGCGCGGTCGGGCAACAACGCCATGCACGCGACCATCGCGGAAGCCGTGGCCAGCATGACGAGCCCGGCGACCAGGCCCAGCGGAGTGCCGAGCGCGATCGCGGTGAGCGCGAATCCGCCGAAGCCGGGGATGACCTCACCAAAAAACTCTCGACGAGTGATCGCCGCTTGCGCGCGCGCGGCGGCCCCAAATGCAGCTGCGATGCCGATCGAAGCGAGGACGACATTGAACAGCGGATTCGGGTAGCGTCCATCGCCAAGCTCGTACGCGCGAACGAGCAGGTAGAACCCGAGAGGATAAAGGGTCGCGATGGTGATGGCCGCCGCTCGGAGCGAGGTACGCGCCCACAACCGCGACAGCCACGTGCGCCAGGGGAATAGAGACGTGGCGATCACGGCCGACACCGCGAGGACCACGAAAACAGGCCCCGTGACCGCCCCCACGGGCACAGCCGTGTAGACGGCGGTCCCGCCGCCTATCTGCAGGATCACGCCCACCCACGTGAGGCCGAGCCAACCGGCAAGCAGGAGTGCCCAGCTCGGCCGCGTGGCGCGGGGCTCCTCCGTGTCGAGCATGATGATGGCCAGCGTGGCCGCGGTGCCACCCGCGATGGCCGTCAGGACCACACCGCCCGCCTCGAGCGAGGCCATCGCCGCAGTCAACGCGAGCATGGACAACGCAGCCTCGGGCCATGCGCGTGGCTGAAGCGTGAGAAGAACCGCGGCGGGCGCAGCGACAATCAGGCCGAAGGCAAAGGTGACGCCGTCGATCCGCAGGTCGAACGCGGAGCCGAAACCAAGCTGGCCGAGCGTCAGCTCGAGCGACGAGCGCACGGGCAGCCAGACCGCGAACAGCGCGACCACCGAACCCCAGGCGCCTGCCGCGGCTGCCATCCGCCCGAGGTCGATGCGCGCGAGCCCGAAAGCCGCGATGCCGGCGGCGGCGACAAGCGGTATGACCACCGGTCCGAGGACCGCGGCTGACGGCATTAGCCGTCTATTCTCCGGTGGTCAGCCTCCGGACCGCCTCTCGCGTCGCGTCTGCGCGCTCGTTCAGGTTCGCCACGACCTCCGGAGGAGCCTTGGCCTGGAAGTCGGGATTCGCGAGCTTGGCCTCCATCTTGGCCAGGTCCTCCTCGAGCCGCTGCCTTTCCTTCTGTCGCCGCGCGTCGCCGGATCCGGCCGGGAAGCTGACGCGGCCGGGCGCGATCGCGAGTGGCACACCACCGTCGACCTCCTGCACCAGCTCGACCTGCCCGAGGCGAGCCGCAAGGCCCGCCACCGGACCGCTGATGCCATCGAGGTGAAGATGCCCGCCTCGCGCCGGAGCCCCCGCCGCCTGCCGGTGACCGCGGACCTCTTCCACGATCGCCATGACCTGCTGGAACTCTTCCTCCGCCCCGGGGTCGACGAACCGGTCGAGCAATTCCGGCCACTCCGCTCGCATCACGTAATCGCGATCTCCCGGCAGGCGCGACCACAGCTCTTCGGTGACGAAGGGCATGAACGGATGCAGGAGACGCAGGAGATTGTCGAGGCAGAAGTACGCGACATCCTGCGCGGCGGCGTCACCGGCGCGCAAACGCTCTTTGATCGACTCCAGATACCAGTCGCAAAATTCGTTCCACGCGAAGCCGTACGCGGCGTTGATCGAATCCTGAAACGTGAACCCCTCGATCCCGGCCGTCACATCCCGTCTCGCGACGGAGAGCCGCGACAGGATCCAGCGATCTTCCAGGTGCTCGCGGGCCTCCAGCGTGCCCGGCGATTCAGCCGGCGGCGTGCCCGGCGAGCCCAGGATCAGTCGCGTCGCGTTCCATAGCTTGTTGCAGAAGCGCCGGTAGCCCTCGACGCGCGTCTCATCGAAGCGAACGTCCTGGCTCGACATCGCCACCGACGCGGCCCAAGCACGCAGTGCATCCGTACCGTATTTCGTGATCAGGTCGCGCGGGTCGACGCCGGTACCGAGGGACTTCGACATCCGGCTCCCGTCGGCCGCCTGGACCTGGCAGTGGATGACGACGTCCGCAAACGGCACCTCGCCCATGAACTCGATGCCGGTCATGATCATCCGGCTGACCCAGAGGTTGATGATCTCTCGCGCGGTGCAGTTGACGTCCGTGGGATAGAAGGCCTCGAGGTCCTCGGTCTCGTCCGGCCAGCCGAGGGTGGCAAACGGCCACAGAGCCGACGAGAACCACGTGTCGAGAACGTCCGGGTCCTGGGTCAGGTTTTTGCTTCCGCATTCGGGGCATTCGCCCGGAGGATCCACGGACACGACCACATGGCCGTTGTCGCAGTGGTAGACAGGCACGCGGTGCCCAAGCCACAGCTGACGGCCGATGTTCCAGTCGCGCAGCCCGCGCAGCCAGTCCAGGTAAGTTCGCTCATAGCGCTCCGGGTGCCACCGGACCTTGCGCGCATCCGAAGCTGCGAGCGCGTTGTCGCGCATCTCGTCCATCTGCAGCCACCATTGCTCGCTGATCAGCGGCTCGATGACCGTGTGGCAGCGGTCGCAGTGACCGACCTCGTGGGTGTAAGGCTCTTCCTTGACGAGGAGCCCCTGCGCCTTCAGGTCGTCGACGACTCGCTTCCGCGCCTCGAGCGCGGGCAGCCCGTCGTACGGCAACCCCGGCACCTGCATGCTGCCGTCCTCGTGCATGCCGTTGATGATCTCCAGCCCGTGACGCTGGCCGATCTCGTAGTCCATCGGGTCGTGGCCGGGCGTGACTTTGAGCGCACCCGTGCCGAAGTCTTTCTCCACCGCATCGTCGGCGACGATCGGCAGCTTGCGGCCGACGAGCG
>VBGV01000006.1 GCA_005880755.1 Chloroflexota bacterium | reverse complement strand
GGGCACGACGTAGACCGGAGCGCTCGGCGTCGGGCTCGGCGGGTTGTCGCCCGGCAGCTTCTCGATCTTGGTGGTGTCGACCAGGTACCAGCTGTTGCCGGGTCCGGAGACCACCCCGGGCGGTGGCGTGTACCAGCGGTTCCCGTCGACGCCGGCCAGCGCGCGCGAGACGAACTCGTGCACGCCGGGTGACGCGACGAAGACGCCGTCGGAGCCTGCGATCATCGTGAACTGGTTGCCCTTGATGTCCCCGACCCAGAGACCGGTCGCGAGGTCGGGCGTGAAAGCGATCGTGACCGCGTCCTTGAAGTTGTCGGTCGTGCCCGTCTTGGCGGCGACGATGCGGTCCTTCCAGTGCAGCGCGCTGTTGCAGCCGAAGATCATGCAGCGGTTCTGGTCGTCGGCCATGATCTGGGCCATGATGAACGCCACCGCGGGATCGATCGCCAGCCGCGCCCGCTGGTCGGGGTGAGTCTTGTACAGCTCCTTGCCGTGCGAGTCCGTCACCGACAGGATGGCCTCGGGCGAGTGGTAAACGCCCTTGTCGGCGTAGGTCGCGATGCCCTCCACGTGCTCGAGCAGCGTGATCGGGTAGCCACCGAGGGTGAGGGAAGGTCCGTACTCGTCTGACGGTGCGTTCGCGTCGTAGCCGCCAAACGATCCGTCAGGGTTGGCGATCACGTAACGCGGTCGCACGTTCATGCTCCGCATCCACGAAAGGACCGCGGGGACTCCGATCGACAGCTCGACTTTGACCGCGGCGATGTTGAGCGAGTTGCCCATCGCCTTCTTGAGCGGCAGGACGCCGTGCGACTTGCCGTCGTAGTTGTAGATCTTCGTCGTGCTGTACGCGTCCTTGTAGACGAGCGGCGACGGGCCGTCGTAGACCGGCGTGTCCACCGTCGCGGCGCGGGCGTTGATCACAGCGCCGTACGTGTAGGGCTTCATCGACGAGCCCATGTTGCGAGGGATGGTCGTGTAGTTGATCTGCCCGCCGTCCGAGTTGTAGTTGGGCGACCCGACCATGACCTGGATGTTCCCGGTTGTCGGCTCCACCGCCACCAGGCCCGATGAGAGAACTCCCCTCGGGTCGCATCCGTAGTTGTTGTGGCGTGCGTTGCACGCTGCGCGGTCCATGTTGCTTGCAACCACCGACTCGCCGATCTGCTGCATGTTCCAGTCGAGCGTCGTCTTGACGTTGAGCTGCTGGATGCCTGGCTGGAAGCCGAGCTGGCGCAGCTCGGCGAGCACGTAGTCGACGAAATGGGGCGCATTGAACTTGTTGACCGGCGCGTAGTAGGTCAACTTCTCGGCCACCGCCTTGTCCATCGCGTCTTGCGAGATGAAGTTCGAGCGCACCATCGCGCGCAGGACCTCTGCTTGCCGAAGCTTGGCCGACTCCGGGTGCAGCACCGGGTTCCACTCGGTCGGCGCCTGGGGCAGACCGGCGAGCATCGAGGCCTGCGCGAGGTCGAGCTTGGACGCCGGGATCTGGAAGTAGCTTTCCGACGCGGCCTCGATGCCGTACGACTGCGAGCCGTAGAAGCTCTTGTTCAGGTAGAGCTCCATGATCTGGTCTTTGCTGTAGGTCTGGCTCAGCTCGTACGCGAGCGCGAGCTCCTTGATCTTGCGGCTGACCGTCTGGTCCGGCGTCAGGAACTGCTGCTTGGCGAGCTGCTGGGTGATCGTGCTGCCGCCACCGACGATATGCCCGGCGCGGATGTTTTCGAAAGCCGCCCGGAGGATGCCCTGGAAGTCGATGCCCTGGTTCGTGTAGAAGCCCTTGTCCTCGATTGCGACCGTCGCCTGGACCGCCACCGGCGACACGTCCTTCAGCTTCACCGCGAGGCGGTGGTCGCCGTGGTTGCCGACGTCGGCGAGGACCTTCTTGCCCGTGCTGTCGGTGATCAGCGTGTCGCCGGCGAAGGCCGCGCTGTCCAGGCCCTGGATCGAGGGCAGGCTGTCGAAGAACGACTGCGCGTATGCGTCGGCGGCAAGCCCGATCACGAGGAGCACAGCCAGGGCCGCACCGAGTCCACGCAGCAGGGCCGTCCGGCGCATCTTCTGCCCGATCGGCGACCACGCGGCATGGATCCGCGCTCGAGGGCTGTGTCCCCCCTTCGTTTTGATCCGCTCAGGAACGTTTCGAGCCATGTTTGGGGGCGCGCAGGATTCTACGCTTTCCCACCTCCCCCAACGGCAGGCCAGGGAGGAGGGTTACGCGGCCGTTCCGCGCCCGATTCGGGCCAGCAGGCCGGCGCGCGCCAGGCGCCACTCTTCAGGCTCGATCGCGCGTAGCAGGTAGATCGCGACCAGGTACACGGCAAAGCCCGCCGGGGCGGTCAGGAAGATCGTGTAGCGGCGCACCGGGTACAGGGCGATGCCCATCGCCACCCCAGCCAGGAGGATCTTCCAGCTGAGATTGATGACGGGCAGTCGCAGCTCAGGCCTTTTCGTCTGTACGAACCACCAACCGAAGCCACAGAGTGCCGCCTCGGTGAGGACCGTCATCACGCTCGCGGCCATGAATCCGTAAAAGGGGATGAAGGCGAAGTTCAACGCGATGTTGATCGCGGCCGCCAGCGCTGTCGCCCACGCGTTGAGGCCCTGCCGGTTCGTGGCGTTCAACATCGCGTAGAAGGCGGAGTTCGCAAAGAGGAACACGATGCCAAAAGCGAGGATGCGCAGCGACTGCTCCGACTGCGCGAAGGCGCCCGATCGGTTGAAGATCTGGTTGATCGGATGCACGAGCACGAACGTGCCGACGGTAAGAGGCCAGCCCAAAAGTACCAGCACTTTGAAGAACCGTTCATAGGCAAGCTTGAGTCGGGACGGGTCGCTCACGAAGTAGACACCGAGCAGCGGATAGACGACGACCTGAATGGCCAGCGGCACGAATTGGAGTGCCTCGAACGGCTTGTACGCAAACGTGTACCAACCGACCTCAGCGAAGGATCGGAACTGCTGCAGGATCAGCACCCCCGCCCGGAAGTAGGCGTTGGTGAGAAAAAATGTGAGGGCGAAGGGTAGCGCCAGCGGCCACCAACGGCGCACGAGGTCCAGGTCGAGCGCCAGCCTGATGCTCCCCATGCGGAAGACACGGATCACGACCACCGAGTAGACGATCGTGAATGCGAAGGACGCCGTGTAAGCCCAGACGTAGTAGCTGACTCCGGAGTGTCGCCGCGCGCCGAAGAGGATCAGCGCAGCCTGGATGACGGTTTCGGCCACGATCGCGATCGCGTCGAACTCTGCCCGACCGACCGAATAGAAGGTATTACGCAGCAGGCTGGCGTAGGCGGTCGCGACGAGCAGCGCGCACCCCGGAATGATCAGCGACGGGAGTCCCGCGCCCAGCCCGAGGGCGAGCGCGAAAACTATCGACGCGGCGGCGGCCAAGACGACACGTAAGACGATGAGCGTGCCGAGGTAATCGCCGAGCGCGGCTCGATTGCGCGCGGCCTCTCGCGTGTACAGCGACTGAAACCCGAGGTCTCCGACGACCGCGACCAGGCCCGAGTAGGCGACCAGCGTCGTGTACTGCCCGTAGCGGGTGTCACCGAGCGCGTTGGCCAGCACGATGACGACGACCAGGGAGATGACCCGCGAGATCGTCCGCGCGGCGAGGATGAAGAGGGAGTTGCTGACCGCACGGGTGCCGAGCTGAGCCGCAGCTCCTTCAGCCGTGTCGGTCACGGCCGGAAGTCTAGATCGTGCCGGGCCTCACTCTGGACTTCGCCTCTGGCGCGATCAGCAGCAGGACCTGGCCCTGCGCCAGCGCGGGGTGGTGCTGGTCGAGATCGTCGATTGCGTGTGCCAGCTGGGCGTAGGTGATGTGGTAGCCGCGGCCCCATGAGATCCCTGGGTCGTTGAGCCAGACACCGGTGCTGTCGTAGCCGATGATCGTCACGAAATGCGGAACGGAGTAGCCGTTCTGCTCGTAGTGGTTCGCATAGCCGGGATAGCGCGGGTTGCCCAGGCCGTGCGTGCGCACCTCGGCCAGCAGCGGCCGGCCAGCGGAAAGCTGCTGGGCGATCACCGTGGGGTCGTTCGGCAGGATCCGGTAGCTGTACCCATAGTGCTGTTCGGCGAGCTGGCCGAGCATCGTGTCGTTGAGGTCCGGCTGCGATTTCCAGCCGTCGATCTGCTTGATGTAGTTGTCCGCCGCATGCGGATCGATCACGACCGACTGGTCGTGCCCCCAGTACAGCAGCAGCATCGTGAGGTTTGCCGCCTCGCAGCTTTCCTGGTGCTTGTCCCAGTTGTTGAGCGGGGCCTGGGTCGTGAACGGAACCTGCAAGAGGATGTGGTCCGGCAGCGCCGCCGGGGTCACCTCGGTGCCGGGTCCGACCGTGGGGATCGGCTGCGCTTGCACCCGGGTCACGGCCGGCAACGGCGGCGCGACGCGGGAGTTGAGGTAGTGGCGGCCGGCAGCCCCTGACGCCCCGCCGAGAATCAGCGCGGCGAGTACGGTGATCGCGATGCCGCCCCAGCGAATGTCGACCGGCCCAATGCCTCCGCCGCGGCTCAGTTGGACTTCCACAGACCGGATCCCTCCTCCGCCCTTGTCCTGCTCAGAGAAAAAACGCGGGCGGCGGAACCCTTACCCGGTCGTTGGTTTAGAGGTGTAAATGGAGCCCTATACTCCCCTCTGGTCCCGATGGCGCAACCTTTTGCGTTCGGTTTGAGTTCTAGCTAGCGATGTTCGGCATCCTCAAATGGTTGGCCGGGCTGGCCGTGGTGGCGATCGTCGGCGTCGGTGTCGGCGTCTACTTCGCCTTCTTCGGCGCCGGTCCGCAGGTCACGTACGTGACGCCCGACCTGGTGCCGATCGACCTCAACACCGCCGCGCCGAGCGACCAGCCGCCGGTGAACCTGCCCGCCGCCGTCAGCCTGCCCGTCCCCTTCACGCCGCAGGCGCCTCTCGGCAACTGGGCGGCCCGGCAGCACACGTGCGAGGAAGCGAGCCTCACGATGGTCGACCGCTATCTGCACGGCGACCACTCAGGGAGCCTCATCGATGCACACACGGCTGACGCGGCCATCAATCAGATCACCGCGTGGAAGCCGGCCCAGGACCTGACGCCACTGCAGGTCGGACAGGTCGCCCAGAAGTACATGGGTTGGGCTTACAAGATCCTCCCCTCCGACCGGCTCAACATGAAGCAGCAGCTCGCGCTCGGGCGGCCGTTAATCGTCGGGGTTCGCACACACGGGCTCGGCAACCCGAACTACCCCGGCTACCGCGACCATTACGAGCAGGCGGCCTACTCGGTCTCCCATTACCTGGTCGTGATCGGCTACGACCAGTCGGACACCTACATCCTCAACGACCCTGGGCTCACGCGAGGCAAGGGGTACCACATCACCTACGACCAGCTGATGCACGCGATCGACGACCTCGACCAGGCGTACCCCGACCTGAACATGGGCCGGGTCTTCCTGGTCCTGGCTCCGTTCTCTAACTCCGGGAGCTGAGTCGCGCGGATAGTCCGGACTATCCGAACTTCGTTACCGCCTGCAGGTCGCTTCGTCCGGACTATCCGGAAAACTGACGGGCGCCTCAGGCGAAGACGATCGCTTCGTTGAAGTCGGAGTAGCCGGCTTCGAAGGCGCCCTTGCTGATCCAGTACTGACCTCGGATCGGGTCGTTGACCAGAACCTGGCTCGAGCTCACCCCGACCACGGTGTAAACGTGCGAGGCGTAAACCGGCCCGATCCACGGAATCCACTGCCCGTCGAAGCTCAGGTAATCGCGCCGGGGATGCCACGCCCAGTCCCAGGTCGAGAACGCGACCACCGGATGCCCGGCGATGACGCGCGCGTAGATCGTCGCGGCTGACATCGACCCGTACGCGAGGATGTTCGCGCCGTGCGCCTTGGCGACGCGGACCAGGGGCGGATAGAAGGTGCCGAACCCGGTGTAGTTGCTCTCGCTGCCGTTGACGTTGCCGACGAACGTCTGGTAGGGGTTGCCCCAGCGCACGCGCCCCTGCGCGTCGACGGACTCGGCCCTGAGGTCGGCGCCGATCTCGTTGAGGATCTGGTCCTGGCTGACGTAAATCCCCTGGTGAGTGAGGGCCATCGAGGTGGCAGCCTCCTCGCAGCTCAGCGGGTGATTCTGGTAGATGAACGTGACGCCAGAGACGATGTGGGTCTGGCTCATGACCACGTAGATCGCGTGGTCCGCGTTGGCCGCGACGTCCTTCGCGTCGGCGGAGATCGCGTCAAACGCACCCACCGTGAGGGCGTTCGCGAAGAGCTCTCGGTCGTGCGTGATGCGTGCCTGGAGGCTCGAGAGATCGATTCCGTACAGGGCGGCGATGGAGAGCTCGTCGGAAGCGTGCTGCAGGCTTTGCTGCGCGGCCGTGGCCGCGTCGAGGCGCCCCTGCAGGCTCTTCTGCGTCGACAGCAGGCTGCGGGTCAGGAACTCGGCGCGCGACATTCGGCCGAGCGGCCCGAGCTCCGCATAAGCATTCGACCGCGCGAGCACGTCGGCGGCGGGATCGCTGCGGATGCCAAGCTGGCCGGCCTGCCGGGCCTGGGGCGTCCTTGCCTGGCCGAGAGCGTCGAGCCTGGACTTCCGCTGGACGAATGTCTCGGGCGCCAGGGCCCGGTGCAGGTTCTGCTCAGTGAGCACCGCGTCGGCACGGTATCGGTTCAGGTCCCGCGACCAGATGGCGTCCGTCTCCAACTGCCACCTGGCGAGGGCCTCGGTGCCTCCTGGCAGCCAGAAGGCGCCGCCCGCGCCGAACACGATCGTGGCCTGGCTGGTTGTCCACTGCTGCTCGAGCTCGGCCAGGTCCGCGCCGGGGATGCCCTTCTCGCGCATGTCGGCCCACCTGGCGTGAAGCGCCGCGGCGTGGGCCTGGATCACGTACGCGCCGCCGGAGTCGACGAGCCCGCCGCCGCCCAGCGAAGTGATGACCGAGACGAGGACGACCGCCGCGGAAAACCGTTCCGTCCAGACCGGCCGGCTGCGGCGGGTAGGCTCGGTGGGCGCCGCGGGGCGCGAAATTTCAGCTGGGCGCGGTTCCAGGAAGACTGCCGGCGCGTCGCGCTCGACAGCTATCACGGCAACGGGCGATCGTTTCGCATTTCGTATTGCTCAACGACCTCACCCCGTGCCCCGCTCGCCGGGGCGAGCATACACCTCGTCGGCCGGGACGAGCCGCTCCTGCCGGGTGCCTGGGAAATGAACCCGGACACCCGGCCTGCCGGGGCTGCCGAGCTCCCATCCGGCGGCGTACAGCCGGGCTGCGTCCGCCAGGTCGGACGCGTTGGCGATCTTGACCCCGTCGGTGAAGGTCAGGGCCTGTGAGCGGGACCCTGGGAAGCCGAGCCGCACCTGGCCGCCAGTCTTGAGGTTGTAGACGTAGTCGTCGAGCGAACCGGAGTCGCTGCCCGCGACAAGCTCGGCCACGGACGGAAGCTCGCCCTCCCGCATCGAAGCCTTCAGCTCGGCGCGCGAGTTGCGCTCTGCCAGCCTGCGCCGGCGCCGAATCTCAGTCAGCAGGACGTCGCGCTCGCCGCGAAGGACCGACAGGTCCTGCTCGAGCGGGCGCATCCGTTCGCGGAGCAAGTCCACCCGGCGCTCGAGCTCCGCGCCATCCACCCCGGTCAGATCGTCCGCCACGGCTGAAACCTTAGATCTCGTGGTCCGCGCGGCGGTTGCGGAAAGCGGCGAACAAAGCCAGGTCGTAGCCGATCTTCAGCCCACCGCCCGCAAAGAAGGGCAGGCCGAAAGCGGCGGCCCCGATGGCCACGCCCGAGAGCACAGGCCCGAAAGCCTGCGCCACGCCTCGCACCGCGCCGGTGACGGCCAGTGCAGCTGCCCGGTCCTCGCGCGGCACGATCGAGACGACGTACGCCTGCCGCGCCGGGACGTCCATCTGCGAGAGGAGAAACCGGGCGAGCAGCAAACCGACGGCCCACGCCAGGGTTGGACTGAACGCGACGAACAGAAGCAACACGTTGCTCGGCAGGTGAGTGAAGACCATCGTGTTGATCAACCCGATGCGGGTCGACAGCCTGGCCGAGACCTCGAAGGAGATCGACTGGAGGAACGCGAGCGCCGCAAAAACAGGCCCGAGGACCTGCGGGCTTGCTCCGAAGCGAACGTGCAGCCAGTAGCTGATGACCGCGTTCACGACAAAGCCGCCGGCGAACGAGTCGAGGGCGAACAACGCCGCCAGCCCGGCAAGCACACGCGTCGTCTCGCGTCGCCGAAGGGCGCCGAACGCAGGCGCGCGCACGTCGGATTCGGCTTGCCGGCTGATGAATGCCGGGATGACGGCAGTCGCCGCGCCGAGCGCCGCATAAAGAAGGAAGAAGACACGCAGGTTGGCGGCGCTCGCGAAGCCCGCAGCCAGACCGCCGCCCGCGTTGAAGAGGCCGCCGATCAACGCGTAGCGGCCAAAAGCCAGGTTTCGCTGCTGCGGCGTCGCGACCTCGGCCACGGCCGTTTGCTCGATCGGAGCGAACGGTCCGAGGTCCAGGTTGCCTGCGCCGAGCATTCCGGTCACACCCGCCAGGACGAGCAGCGACGGTTGCGTCGCGAGCGCCAGGTCGAGGCCGGTGACGGCCATCAGCAGACCGGTCACAGCCAACGTTGCGCGGCGGCCGAACCTCACCGCGAATACGACTGCCCCCAACCCGGTCAGCGACGCGGAGGCGAGGCCGAGACCCACGGTGAGGCCGATCAGCACCGGTGAGAGTCCCGCGTGTTCGAGGTGAAGGCCGACGAGCACCGCCGCGAAGCCGAAGCCGAAGGCCCTCAGGCCCCTAGCCACGAGGAGCAGCGCCCAGTCAGAGCGCATCGCGCCCGAAGGGTACTCGTTGCCCGGCTTTTATTTCAACGGCGGCGTTGAGAAACTCCTAAACTGGACTTGTGGATTCCAGGCGCGAGACGATCCTCGCCTTCCTGAAGACGCACGGCCAGGCGACCCTGGCCGAGATCGCGGCGCACCTCGAGGTCTCCAAGCAGGGGGCTCTGCGCCACCTGGAGGCCCTGGAGGCGTCTGGGCTGGCCACCGTGACCCCGGCGGACGCCCACCGGCGCGGGCGACCGGAAAACGTCTACAAGCTCACGGCCGCGGCCGGGGAGCACTTCCCCGACGGGCACCGCGACCTTACCGCCGAGCTGGTCGACTTCATGACCAACGAGCAGCTGAAGCAGTTCTTCGAGCGGCGCGCGGCGCGCCTCGAGGCTGAATACGCCCCCCGGCTGGCGGGCCTAGACTTTGGAGCGCGAGTCCGCGAGCTCGCCCGGCTCGCCTCTGAGCACGGGCACATGGCCGAGGTGGTCGAGCTCGGCGACGGAGGCCTCGCGATCCGCCACTGCAACTGCCCCATCCAGGACGTGGCCGCCCGCACCGGCCTGCCATGCGTCAACGAGCAGCACATGTACGAGCGGCTTCTCGGGACGGACGTGGCTCGTACGACGTGGATGGCCGAGGCCGCTGACGACTGCACTTACGTGATGAAGGAGAGCGAAAAGAAAATTGGCTGATTTCGAGATCAAAGACCTGCGCGCGAGCGTCGAGGGGCGCCAGATCCTGAAGGGCGTCTCGCTGAGCATCGCGAAAGGCGAGGTGCACGCGGTGATGGGCCCGAACGGTTCGGGCAAGTCGACGCTGTCGCACACGCTCATGGGTCACCCCGGCTACACGGTGGACGGCGGCGAGGTGCTGTTCAAGGGACAGAACGTCCTCGCGCTGGAGCCCGACGAGCGTGCGCGACTGGGCATGTTCCTCGCCTTCCAGTACCCGGTGGTCGTGCCTGGGATCTCGATGGCCAACTTCCTGCGCACAGCTTTGAACTCGAAGCGGGGCTACGACGGTAAGGACAAGTCGAAGCAGGTGACGCCCAAAGAGTTCCGCTCGATGCTCAAGGGCGAGCTCGAGGTCTTGCACATGGACGACTCGTTTCTGCCGCGCTACATCAACGATGGCTTTTCCGGCGGCGAGAAAAAGCGCGCCGAGATCCTGCAGATGGCGATGCTGAAGCCCGAGATCGCGATCCTCGACGAGACCGACTCGGGCCTGGACATCGACTCGATCAAGTTCGTCGCGGAGGCGGTCAACCGGATGCGCGGACCCGAGCTGGGGATCCTGATCATCACCCACTACACGCGCGTCCTCGAGTTCATCAAGCCCGACTTCGTCCATGTTTTGGTCGACGGCCAGTTCGTGCTTTCCGGGGGGGCCGAGGTGGCGGACAGGCTGGAGAAAACCGGTTACTCGGAGTGGGGCAAAGAGGAAACTGCCCAGCCCCAGGAGGTCGCCTGATGGCAACGGTACCCAAGGTCGAGGTCGGTACTGACTACAAGGAGAAGTACGGCTTCTTCGTCCCCGAGGAATATGTCTTCAAGGCCAAGCGCGGCCTGAACCCCGACATCGTCAAAGAGATCTCGTGGATGAAGCAGGAGCCCGAGTGGATGACGAAGATGCGTCTTCGCTCACTGGAGATCTTCCGCAAGAAGCCGATGCCAACGTGGGGCGCGGACCTCTCGGTGATCGATTTCGAGAACATCTTTTACTACCTGAAGGCTTCGGACAAGCAGTCGAAGACCTGGGAGGAATTGCCGCCGGACATCAAGGCGACGTATGACCGGCTGGGAGTGCCGGAAGCCGAGCGGAAATTCCTCGCCGGCGTCTCCGCCCAGTACGAGTCGGAGGTCGTCTATCACTCGCTGCAGGAAGAGCTGACGAAGAAGGGAGTCATCTTCACGGACACCGATTCAGCTCTTCGGGACCACCCCGATCTCTTCAAGGAGTACTTCGGCACCGTCATCCCGCCGGCGGACAACAAGTTCTCGGCGCTGAACACCGCGGTGTGGTCGGGCGGGTCCTTCATCTACGTGCCCAAGGGCGTACGCGTGGAGATTCCCCTCCAGGCCTACTTCCGCATCAACGCCGAGAACATGGGGCAGTTCGAGCGGACCCTGATCATCTGCGACGAGGGATCGTTCGTGCACTACATCGAGGGCTGCACGGCCCCCATCTACACGACCGACTCGCTGCACTCCGCGGTGGTCGAGATCATCGTCAAGAAAGACGCGCGCTGCCGCTACACGACGATCCAGAACTGGTCGACCAACGTGTTCAACCTGGTCACGAAGCGCGCGATGGCTTACGCCGACGCGACGATGGAGTGGGTCGACGGAAATCTTGGGTCCCAGATCACGATGAAATATCCCTCCGTCTACCTGATGGAGCCCGGGGCGAAGGGCGACGTGCTCTCGGTCGCGTTCGCCGGCAAGGGTCAGCACCAGGACGCCGGCGGCAAGATGATCCACGTCGCACCGAACACGACCTCGACCATCACGTCGAAGTCGATCTCCAAGGGCGGCGGCCGGACCTCATACCGCGGCCACATCAAGATCTACCCGGGCGCGAACAACTGCAAGTCGTTCGTCAAGTGCGACGCGCTGCTGCTCGACGACGAGTCCCGCTCCGACACCTATCCGTACAACGACGTCGACGCGGAGAACGTGACCCTCGGCCACGAGGCGACTGTGAGCAAGGTATCCGATGAGCAGCTCTTCTACCTGATGAGCCGCGGAATCCCGCGCGGCGAGGCCGAGACCATGATCGTCAACGGCTTCATCGAGCCGTTCACCAAGGAGCTTCCGCTCGAGTACGCGGTGGAGCTGAACCGGCTCATCCAGCTCGAGATGGAGGGCTCGGTAGGGTAGCCGTGGCATTCAATCCGGAATCCCTGGCGGTGCTCCAGGGGGAGCCCGACTGGCTGCAGCAACGGCGGCGCGGCGCGCTCGCCACCTATGAGCGGTTGCCATCGCCAAGCAAGACCGATGAGGAATGGCGCCGCACGGACGTCAGCCGTTTCGACCCGGGCCAGTTCTCGACGCTCGAGCACCTCGATGGCCTGAAGCTGGAGCGCCCATCGGGCCTGCCGTCGGGTGTGATCCTCAAGCCGCTCCGCCAGGCGGCGAAGGACCATCCGGAGCTGGTCGAACCGCGGCTGTTCACCCTTGTGCACGCTGACCGCGATCGCTTCGCGGCGCTCCATGCCGCGTTCTTCACCGGCGGCACGTTTCTGTACGTGCCCGACGGGGTGGAGTTCGACCAGCCGGTGCTCGGGCAGCACTTCTCGCACGAAGGCGGGAACAGCGTTCTTCCCCACACCCTGATCGTCGCCGGCAAGAACTCCCGCTTCAACTACCTCGACGAATACGTCGCGGAAGATGACTCCGAGACCGGCTACCGCAGCGGTTCGACCGAGATCTTCCTTGGCGAGGGATCGCAGGTCGGCTACGTCGCGGTCCAGAAGTGGGGCCGCAACGTCTGGCACTTCGCCGACCAGCGCGCCGAGCTGCAGAAGGATTCGACGCTGCGCCTGTTCAACGTCACGCTGGGCGGCAAATTCTCCAAGACGCGTGTCGAGGCTTCGCTTGCCGGCGAGGGCTCGAACGCCGAGCTCAAGGCCATCTACTTCGCGTCGGGCGAGCAGTTCTTCGACTTCCACACGCTGCAGGACCATCGCGTTGGCAACACGCGCTCCGACCTGCTCTTCAAGGGCGCGCTGCAGGACGTCTCGCGCACGGTGTACGCGGGGCTGATCAAGATCGAGAAGCACGCCGCACGGTCCGACGCCTACCAGGCCAACCGCAACCTCGTCCTGTCGGACAAGGCCAAGGCGACCTCGATCCCGATGCTCGAGATCGACAACAACGACGTTCGCTGCACGCACGGCGCCACCGTCGGCCCGGTCGACCCCGACCACCTCTTCTACCTGCGCTCGCGCGGCATCCCCGAGACGACGGCGAAGCGGATGCTCATCCAGGG
>VBGV01000005.1 GCA_005880755.1 Chloroflexota bacterium | reverse complement strand
AAGGCGGTGTTGATGGCCGCCGACCGGATCGGCAAGCTCTTTCCGATGATGATGACGGCCGCCGGCACCGTCGCCCCGACGCGCGTCCTGGTGATGGGCGCGGGGGTGGCCGGCCTGCAGGCGATCGCCACCGCGCGGCGGCTTGGTGCCGTCGTCTCCTCGTATGACGTCCGCCCCGCGGTCAAGGAAGAGGTCCAGTCGCTGGGCGCCACTTTCATCGAGCTCCCGCTCGAGGCCCAGGAGGGCGAGGGCGGTTACGCGAAGGAGCAGTCGGAAGAGTTCTTGCGCAAGCAGCGGGACCTGATCGGCGAGCACATCGCCAAGTCCGACGTCGTGATCACGACGGCGGCGATCCCCGGTCGCAAGGCACCGCTGCTGGTCACCGGCGACATGGTCCGGGGAATGCGCCCCGGTTCGGTGATCGTCGACCTCGCCGCGGAGACCGGCGGCAACGTGGAGCTCACCCAGGCCGGCAAGGAGGTCGATGTGGGCGGCGTGACGATCATCGGCACCCGCAACGTCCCATCCACGATGCCGCTGACGACGAGCCAGCTGTTCGCAAGAAACGTGGCGAACCTCCTCCTGCACCTGGTTAAGAGCGGCGCGATTGCGCTCGACTTCCAGGACGAGATCACCAAGGGCGCATGCGTGACGCACGGAGGCGAGATCGTCAACGAACGCGCCAGGCAGATGGTCGGCGCGGCATGACCAACGAGCTGCTCAACGAGCTGACGTTCTTCGTGCTCGCGATCTTCGTCGGCTTCGAGGTCATCTCGAAGGTGCCGACCATCTTGCACACGCCGCTCATGTCGGGCACCAACGCGATCCACGGCATCATCCTGGTCGGCGCAATCCTCATCGCCGCCGGAGCCAACTCGCCGGTGACGATCGTGCTCGGCCTGGTCGCGGTCATCCTCGCGACGACCAACGTGGTCGGCGGTTTCGTCGTCACCGACCGCATGCTCGAGATGTTCAAAGGCCGGCAAGCGGCCAAGAAATGAACACGATCATTGCTCTGGCGTACCTCTTGGCAGCGGCGCTGTTCATCCTCGGCCTGAAGCAGCTGAGCTCGCCCAAGGGCGCGCGCAACGGCAACTTCACCGCCGCCGCCGGCATGGTGATCGCGCTGGGCGCGACCGTCCCACTCCTCCACTTCACGAAGGCCGGTTTGGAGATCACGGCCGTCGGACTCGTGATCGGCACGCTCATCGGAACCGTCGGCGCGCGCATGGTGCGCATGACTGCCATCCCGCAGATGGTCGCTCTCTTCAACGGCGTCGGCGGTGGCGCGGCAGCGCTGGTGGCTGTGGCCGAGCTGCTGAAGTTCGGCGTGCATCCGCCCTTGGCAGAGGTGTTTCCGAGCGTCTTCAGCATCGTCATCGGCTCGGTGTCATTCGCCGGCAGCATGGTCGCGTTCGCCAAGCTCCAGGAGCTGATGACCGGGACGCCGATCACGTATCCCGGACAGCAGATCGTCAACTTGCTGCTGGCGGCAACGATCGTCGGCTTTGCGGTCGCTGTGCTCGCGGTCGCCTCGATTCCGTTTTCCTTCATTGCATTGATGGTGCTGGCCCTGGTCCTCGGCGTGGCCTTCGTCCTTCCGATCGGTGGGGCGGACATGCCGGTGGTCATCTCGCTCCTCAACGCATGCACCGGGCTGGCGGTCGCGGCCAGCGGTTTCACGCTGAACAACTTCGCGCTGATCGTGGCCGGCACGCTGGTGGGGGCGTCCGGTTCGCTGCTGACCAAATTGATGAGCGACGCCATGGGCCGCTCTCTCGGCAACGTCCTCTTCGGAGCGTTCGGCCAGGTGCGCGCCGGCGTCACGGCCGTCGGCTCGGGCGGGCAGGCGCGAAGCGTCCGGTCGGCCTCGGCGGAGGACCTCGGCACGCTGCTCGCCTACTCGCAGCGAGTGATCATCGTCCCCGGCTACGGGCTTGCGGTCGCGCAGGCCCAGCACGCGGCGCGCGAGCTGGCCGACGTGCTCGAGAAGCGCGGGGTCGAGGTCGAGTACGCGATCCATCCCGTCGCCGGTCGGATGCCGGGTCACATGAACGTGCTGCTGGCGGAGGCGAACGTCCCTTATGAGCAGCTGAAGGAGATGGACCAGGTCAACGACGACTTCAAGAACGCCGACGTGGCGTTGATCGTCGGCGCCAACGACGTGGTCAATCCCGCCGCTCGCACCACACCCGGCAGCCCGATCTACGGGATGCCGATCCTGAACGCCGACCAGGCCAAGAACGTCATCTTCATGAAGCGGTCGATGCGTCCCGGGTTCGCCGGGATCGAGAACGAGCTGATGTACGGACCGAACACGGTGATGTTCTTCGGGGACGCGAAAGACTCCCTGACCAAGCTGGTGAGCGCCGTCAAAGCGGCCTAACTCGTTTGACGAGGTGCAGCATGTAGGCCGGAGGGGAGGCCTGCCTCCCTACGAAATGTGACGAGCCTCCTGGCTTTAGGGCCAGGAGGCTCGCGCCGCGAAGAGGGTGTGGTGACCGGAAATGCTATGCCCGAACCCTACAAAGTGTTAGTGAGCCAGCCACAAATAAGCTCCGGCCGCGTTGTAGCTCAGGAATCCCGGACCTTGAGGAGCCGGGCGACCTCCTTGGTATCGAAGGGATGGGCGATCCGGACTACGAAATGCTGCAGCCCCGCCAGCAGCCACTCGTCGACCGCCTTGGGGCTCAGGCCTCCGACGTTGGCGGTGCGCTCGATCTCGCGCGGGTCCCGCCCGACCTTGCGGCACCACTCGTCGAGCACGGCGGACTTGCGTGCGTACTCCTCAGCCGAGCCGATCGCGTTCCACATCTGCGCATGCTCGGCGACCAGGCGGAGCATGACCCGCTCGCCCCGGCCGGCGATGAGGATCGGCATCGGGCCCGCCGGACCCGGCCTCAGCTTCTGGATGCGGCTCCGGATGCGCGGCAGCGCTTCCTTGAGCAGCCGCACGCGATCGCGCGTCTCACCAAACTCATACCCGTACTCGCTGTAGTCGTGTTCGAACCAACCAGCGCCGAGTCCGAACACCAGCCTTCCCCCTGACAGCTGGTCGACCGTCGCCGCGATCGTCGCCAGCAGGTCCGGGTTGCGGTAACCGATGCAGGTGACCATCGGACCGATCTGCGGAGCTCGGGTGTCGATCGCCGCGGCCGCGAGCAACGACCAGCATTCGAAGTGATTGCCATTCGGGTTGCCGTACAGCGGGAAGAAGTGATCCCAGAACCAGATGCTGTCGACACCGAGGTCGTCGACACGACGCCATGCATCGCGCAGCTCCTGGATGGTGCACTGCTGAGGATGGATCGTGACGCCAACCTTGAACGGCCGGCTGGAAGACATCGCTGTGAGATTATCGACAGTCCATGGTGGGGGAGTTGGTCCCATCGCCGGTTGACCCCGTCGCTGCCGGCGAGGACTTCTGGAGGCGCTATCACGAGTTTCGCCGGGTTCGGCAGAAGGAAACACGCCCAGACGAGCCCGTGCGGAATGACGCCGATGAAGAGGCGCACTTGAAGCGGATCAGCCCGTTCCAGGCGGAGAAGTACTTCGAGGTCTCTCGGGGTCGCGACATGCTTGGTCTGCTGCAGATGTCGTTCGTGGAACCGGCAGCGCCCGCGTACGAATCCAACAGGCACCTCTGTGAAGCCGACGTCTTCGTCCGCGGCGCGGACCGCCGGGGTGGAATCGCCTCTTCGTTTCTCCCGGTGATCGTCGAGCTGATGGATCGTCGTGGTTGCACCACCGTCGGCGGCTGGGTCGAGGAGGACGCGGGGCATGGGTTCATGAAGTGGGTCGGTGCCGAATCGAAGTTGGCCGAGATCGAGAGCCGGTTGATGTTCTCGGAGATCGACTGGCCGGAGCTGGAGCGTTGGGTTGAAGAAGGCGCCAGGCGATCGCCCGACACAAGGCTCGAGATCATCATTGGGCCGGTGCCGGAAGACGAGTGGGAGGCATTCGGCTCCCAACTGTCGGTCATGCTCAACACCATCCCTTTCGAAGCCCTCGACCACGGCAAGATCGTCGTGACCGCGGAAACGATGCGTGACTTCTACAAGCGCCTCGAGGTCAACCGTGAGGTGCAGCACACGGTGTTGACGCGCGAGCCGGACGGGACGATGTCCGGCATCACGGACGTCACCTGGGCGCCTCACCGGCCGGAGTTCATCGAGCAGCGATTCACCGGCGTCCGTCCCGATGCACGCGGCCGCGGCCTCGGCAAGTGGATCAAGGCCGCGATGCTGCTTCACCTTCGGGAGCTGTATCCGGACACCAGGTGGATCGCCACCGGCAACGCCGGGTCGAACGCGCCGATGCTGAAGATCAACCGGGCGCTCGGGTTCAAGCCCCACCGCACCGGAACGGCCTACCAGATCACCCGGGATCGGCTCGCCGAGCGACTGACGGAGCTCTAGAGGCCGGGCCTCTAGGTCTTCCGGCCTCTCTGCACGCTGCGCACCAGCAGGATGACCCCAACGAGGATCAGCAAGGCGGGCAGCGCCGCTTTGCCCACAGGGCCGAAGTAGTCCCGGCCGCTGATGCCGAGGATCGATTCGAACAGTACGAAGCCGATCAGGAAGATCATCAGGCCGATGAAGATCAGCGTGCGGCCGGTCCGCAGCGCGTGCTGGTCGCGATCGCGCAGCGCCTGCATGTACATGCCTAGGCCGACTCCGAAAGGCACGACAAGCGCCCACCCGTAGGCCCAGAACGGCCAGTCTCCCGTGCTGTTGGAGTAGGCGAGAACGACACCGAGCATCGTCACGATGCCGCCGGGAATCGTGGCGACCGCCCCCACCCATAAGAAGCCGACAACGATCAAGGTGAGGCCCGGGATGATGATGAACAGCGGCCATCCGCTCTCGGTCAGATCGACGCCCGACAGGACGATCAGCAGCGCGAACAGGCCGATCACCACCAGCACGATGCCGAGCGCGGTGCTCGATCCACCGCGGCGGGCGGGGGCTGGATGCGCGCTCGCGTTGACGAACGGCGGCGGCGCCGGTGTGCTGGGCGATTCGGTTGGCGGGGGCTCGGGTTCCGGGGGAGTCAGCATGGTACTGGCCTCCGGCGGTTCGGGCTCGGTCGGTTCGGCCGGCGTGGACTCATCGATCGATTCGCTGACGAACTCAGGCGCCTCACCGGTTTCCGCCTTCTTGCCCGCGAAGATGTCAGGGCTGCCGGCCAACAGGTCGGGAGCCACATGCACCATGTTCTCTCTGACGCTTGCGTCGTCGTTTGCTTCGTCGCCCTCGGAGCTCGAGGGGGGCGTGCCGGGTGTCTTGCCGAGGCTTGCGCGCTTCCGCTTGCTCATGGGACGAACAGCTTAACCGCCAACCCTCAGAGCGAACCATGGGTTGACCGGCCCATGGCCGTGGCCGATCTCGATTGAATTCGCGATCGCTTGCGTGATGAAGGTTTTGGCCTTGCGGACCGCGTCGAGCGGGTCAGCGCCGCCCGCGAGGCCGGCCGTGATCGCGGCCGAAAAGACGCAGCCGCTGCCGTGCGTGTTCGGGGTGTCGATCCGCTCCGCGGCCAGCTCGACGAGCTGCGATCCGTCGCAAAACACGTCGATCACGTCCCCCTCCGCATGGCCGCCCTTGACGACCGCGGCTCTCGCGCCCATCGCGACGAGATCGCGCGCCGCACGCCTGCGCTCTTCGAGGCTTTGGACGCTGCGGCCCAGAAGGACCTCAGCCTCGGGGAGGTTGGGTGTGATGACCGCGGCGAGCGGCAGCAGTCGCTCGATCAGCGCCGCGACCGCGTCGTCCCGCAGCAGCTTGGCGCCACCCTTGGCCACCATCACGGGATCCACGATGAGGTTGCGGATCTGATAGTGCTCGACCGCATCGGCCACGGTGGCGATGATCGCCGCGCTCGACAGCATCCCGGTTTTCGCGGCGTGGACTCCGATGTCCTCGATCACAACCGCGATCTGCTCGCGGATCAACGACACCGGAAGCTCGAGGATGTCGGTCACGCCGGTCGTGTTCTGGGCCGTGATCGCCGTGATCGCCGAGGTGCCGTGGACGCCGAGGGCGGCGAAGGTTTTGAGGTCTGCCTGGATGCCCGCGCCGCCGCCGGAATCCGAGCCCGCGATCGTCAGCGCGACAGGCAGCTTCATGTCGTGACAGCGCGCCGGCCGAGCCAGTACACGGCCGCGGCCACGCCCACGCTGATGAGCCCCGAGAGGTCCGCGCCGTGGAGGCTCGCGATCAGCCGGTCATTGAAGAAGCTCGGTATCGGGGCCAGGTTGCCAAACAGGTTGACGTAGTTGACGAAGACCAGGCTCGACGCCGTCCCCGCGATCCACGCAAGGAGGGCGAGCGCGGGCCGTCCCTTGCCCTCGAACACGAAAAAGCTGAGCAGGACGACCGCCGCCCATGCGGGCGCCCAAAGGTAGGTGAGGATCAGGAAGTCTTCGTAGGCGACATGGAAATCGCTGATCAGCACCGCGTACCCGGCGAGCGCGGCGCCGAGGATTCCGCAGCCGAGCGCTGTCTGCCAGCGCTTGAGGTTGATTCCCATCGCGAGCGTGACGAGTCCGGCGGTGTACACGTCGAGGTAGTTGGCCCAGATCTCGCCGACGAC
>VBGV01000004.1 GCA_005880755.1 Chloroflexota bacterium | reverse complement strand
TGGCCGACGAAAAATCTGGTCGTTGCCGCCACCCGCCATCGTCCGAATCTGATACTCGCGCTGCTTTGCTCGGCGCAGTTCATGCTGATCCTGGACATCGCGATCGTCAACGTGGCGCTGCCCTCGATGCAGCGAACTTTGGGTTTGTCGGCTGAGAGCATCCAATGGGTGGTCGGCGGCTATGCGCTCACCTTTGGTGGCTTTCTCATGCTGGGCGGCCGGCTGGCGGACGTCGTCGGCCGGCGGCGCATGTTCTTCGCGGGTTTGGTCCTCTTCATCGGCGCATCGGTGCTGGGCGGATTCAGCCAGTCCGGCTTAATGCTGATCGCCGCTCGCGGAGTCCAAGGCTTTGCCGGGGCCCTGGTCTCGCCCGCCGCACTGTCGCTTCTGACGACGACCTTCAAGGAAGGCCGGGAGCGGAATCGCGCGCTGGGGATGTGGAGTGCCATGGCCGCCGGCGGAGCATCGGCTGGTTTGATTCTGGGCGGCCTGCTTACCCAGGAATTGAGCTGGCGTTTCACGCTTTTCGTGAATCTTCCATTGGGGCTCGCCGCGGTTCTGCTATCTCCAGTGCTGCCGGCAGATGCTCGCCCTCGTGGGGCAAAAAAGGTCAGCCTTGACGTCCCCGGGGCGGTGAGCTTGACCGGCGGAGTTCTCGCCCTTGCATACGGCGTGACCGAGGCTACCGCGCAAGGCTTTGCCTCCAGGAATGTCCTGATTGCTCTGGCTCTCTCTGCCGCGCTCCTGATCGCATTTGTCGTTGTGGAGAAGAGCAGCAACCAACCTCTTCTGCCGGGTCGGATGCTGAGGCTGAGATCTGTGGTGGCGGGAAACTCGGTGGCGGCGCTCGTGTCGGTTGTGATGATCGGCGCCGTGTTCTTCAACTCGCTGTATCTGCAGGAGATCCTGGGATATTCACCGATCCAAGCAGGTCTTGCCTGGCTTCCCCAAACAGTGCTGATCATGGTCGTCTCCAATGTCGGGGCTCGGATTGCCACGAAGCTGGGGGCCAGAACCCTGATCGCTCTCGGAACTTTGGTGCTGGGGGCGGGGATGCTCCTGTTCCTGAGAACCGCCCTCGATAGCGACTACGTCACCGTCCTCATCCCCGCGATGCTGGTTACAGGCATCGGCGTAGGACTCGCCTTCGTAAGCGTCACGATGGCGGCCACGGCCGGCGTCCCTGATCGGGATCAGGGAATCGCTTCCGGTCTAATCGGCACCGCCCAGCAGGTCGGCATGGCCGTGGGACTGGCGATTCTGGTCAACATCGCTGGGTCGGTCACGAGAGCGTCCCTTCAACAAGGTGCAGGTGCCGTTATCGCCGGATACCACCAGGCGTTTGTGATCGCCGCCGCCATCAGCTTCGTGGCGGCGATCGTCGCGCTCATCGTGATCAAGCATCCTTCGGCGCTTCCGGGAGTCGGTGTGGCGGAAACGGTGTTGCCGCGCGCGATTCAGCCAGGCCACGTGAGGACAGCAAGCGCGCGCCATTTGAGTTCATAAGGTCGCCCGCGGACCTGGCCGGGCGGTTGATCGTGGGGCCTTAGGCCAGGTTGTGACCGATCGAGAACGGGCTGTATCTTGCGGCTTGGAGGGTCTTGTGCCATTCTGGCCCCGGCTGACCGGACAGATCTGATGCAGCACACAGAGGGAGGTTGCAGCGATGTCGAGCACTGGTAGATCGCTCCGCTGGGCGGCCGCGTGCGGGGCCGTCCTGATGGCGGCATTGGCGTGCGGCGGGTCGAGCAATACAGGCGGGACCGTTACCTTCAAAGGGACCAAGAACATCGGGCTCTCGATCGCCCTGACTGGGCAATCCGCCCTCTACGGGCACGCCATAAGTCAGTCCATGAAGCTCGCCGCAGACGAAATCAACGCCAAAGGTGGAATCAACGGCTACAAGGTGAACGCCGATATCCTGGACGACGCCACCCAGGTGGCGAACGCCGTCAACAACATCAAGTCTCTGATCCTCCAGGACAACGTCGTGGCCATGCTTGGAAATGTCACCTCTGCTCAGTGCCAGGCCACCAGCCCGATCGCCAAGCAGAACAAGGTCATCTTCATCGCGGCGACCTGCAACAGCTACCAGCTGACCACCGAGCCGGACCTGGTCAACCCCTATTACGTCTCGGTCGTACCGAACACTTTCATGGAGGGCACAGCGGCGGGAGAGCTTGCAGCGAAGACCGGCGCCAAAAAGATCTTCATAGTTTCCCCGAAGTACCTGTTCGGGATCTCCGAGACCAACGCATTCGTCGCCGAGCTGAAGAAGGTCGCGCCGAGCGCGACGATCATCAACGACCCCAGCACCTGGTATGTCCCATTTCCGACCAACCCCCGCTGGGACTCGACGATCAACGCCATCCAGGCCGCGAAGCCGGACCTCGTTTACTCCAACATCTTCGCGGCAGATCAGATCAACTTCATCACCCAGGCGCTCCAGGTCGACCCGAACTTCTTCCAGAAGTACCCGATGACAACCCTGGCTTCAGTCGACGAGCTCCAGTCACTCGGCTCGAAATACCCGCTCGGCATGCATCTCTACCAGCGCGCGCCTTTCTTCGCCCTCAACAACCCCGCCATGAACGGGTTCGTCACCAAGTACCACGACCGTTACGGCGAGTACCCCTCCGACTGGGCGGTCATGGACTACGACGCGATGACGATGTACGCCAAAGCGGCCAATGCCGCCGGCAGCTTCGACGCGGACAAAGTGCGGTCGCAGATAGTCGGCCACTCTTTCGACAGCCTGCGCGGCTACAAGTTCACGATTCGCGACGGCGACCAGCAGGCCAATGTGGGGGAGACGGTCGGGACCACCGGCGACTCGGGAGGCAAGTATCCGTTCCCGATCCTGGTCAACTCGACCAACCTGAAGGGCGACGACCTCTTGATGCCGACTGCGATCTTGCAGCAGCTGCAGGCGGGCCAGTGCGAGAAGACGCCTGGCACCCCGAACACGACCGACTTTTCCGTCTGCCCAGCCTGGAAGACCAGCTGACGTCCTGAGCTCGATGCCGACCGCATAGCCGGTGGACCCGGGCAAGTTCCTGCTATTCGCGACGGGCGGGTTGGCCGACGCGGCCTACCTGTTCATCGTGGCGGCCGGGCTTTCCCTCGTTTTCGGGGCGCTGCGCGTGATCAACATGGCGCACGGGTCCCTTTACATGATCGCGGCGATGGTGTCGGTGGTCGTGGCGAACAGGCTTGGGGCCGGCATTGGATTCCTACCCGCGTTGTTGTGCGCTGTCCTGGTCGCCGCGGCCATCGGCGCTGTGATCGAGACCACCGTCCTGAAGCGCGTCTACGGCCATGAGCACCTGGTCCAGCTGCTGGCGACCTACGCCATCGCGCTGATCATCGGCGGCGCCGCTCGACTGATCTTCGGGTCGAATTACCGGACTACATCGACCCCAATCCAGGGCTCGCTGACCATCCTGGGCTACAGCTATTCCCTGTATGCGCTGGTGATGATCGTCGCCGCGATTTTGATCGGGCTCGGCATGTACGGCCTGCTCTTCCGGACCAGGCTCGGCCGCAACATCCGCGCCGCCGTTTCCGATCCCGAGCTGCTGAACGCCTCAGGCGTGAACGTGACCCTGCTCTACACGGCAGTCTTTACTGTCGGCGCGGGGCTCGCCGGTCTCGGTGGTGCCATCGTGGCTCCAAGTCAGGCGGTCGACCCCACCATCGGCGACTCGGTGCTCGTCCTCGCCTTCGCGATCAGCGTGATCGGCGGCCTCGGCTCGATCATCGGCTCCGCCGTCGGCGCTTTGATGGTGGGTGAGGTCATCTCCTTCGGACTCATCAACCCGACCACGAACAGCTTCGCGCTCGCCTTCGTCTTCATCATCATGACCCTCGTTCTGACCGTACGGCCGTGGGGCCTGTTCGGGCGGCCGGAAGCGTGACCGCCCAGTGAAGAATGCGGGGGCGAGGTGGAGGTCGTGGCTCACCAACCGACGAGTAGACCGCGCTCGCTGGGCGCTGGCGATCGTCTTGCTCCTGGCTGCGGCGGTGCTGCCGCCGGTTTCCGTGTACCTCGAAGGCCAGGGCATGATCGAGTCGGCAAGGTTCGAGATCGTCCTCGGGGTGACCTCCCTGATCCTGGCTTTGTGGGCGGTCAGCTACAACCTGATGTTGGGCTACGCAGGAATGGTCTCCTTCGCCCACGCCGCCTACTACGGCGTCGGCGCGTACACGGTGGCGATTCTTCTCCAGCGCTATCAGATCTCCTACTTCGCGGCTCTGGCTGCGGCGCCTTTGGTCGCCGCGACAGTTGGGATCATCACCGGCTTCGTCGCCCTGCGCGCGGTCCGCCTTTACTTCTCGCTCCTGACGCTGGCCATCTCGCAGCTTCTTTACTCGGTCGCTGAAGGGTGGTATTCGGTGACCGGCGGCGACAACGGCATCAATGGGATCGTCACGCCCGACCAGCTGACCGACTACCCGACCCTCTACTACTTCGTGGCCGCGATCGTTGGCGTCTCGCTCCTCCTCATGTTCGTGCTCACGCGTTCGCCATTTGGTGCAGCGCTGCTGGCGATCCGGGAGAACCGGGAGCGTGCTCGCTCAGTCGGCATCAACGTCAAGGCATACGAGCTGGCCGTCTACACAATCGCCGCGCTGTTCGCCGGCGTGGCCGGAGCCCTTTTCCCGCTCGTCCAGCCGTCGGTGGTGCCGAGCATGCTGTTCTGGACGGAGAACGCGACGCCGGTGGTCGTGACTCTATTGGGCGGCGTGGGGAGCTTTCTGGGGCCTGGTTTCGGCGCGTTCATATTCACGGGCCTGAACAACTCCCTGAGCCGCGACTTTCCATATCAGCTGGATGTGCTCCTGGGCGCCATCGTCCTCGGGGTTGTGCTGCTCGTGCCGGGAGGATTCGCTTCGGTGCCGGGACTCGTCGCCCAGCTCCGGCGCCGTGTCGTGGGCGAGGGGACACCCTCGATCGAGGCCGAGACCAAGGGCGAGGCGATTCGGATGATCGACGTGGCCCGTGCAGTCGAAGCTCATGCCATCCAGTCCGAGCACATAGAAAGAGGAAGGGTGCTCCTTAGGCTCGAGGGCCTGAGCCGGAGCTTCGGCGGTCTCCGCGCGGTGGATTCGGTGAACCTCGAGATTCATGAGGGCGACAGGCACGCGATCATCGGCCCGAACGGGGCCGGCAAGTCCACCCTTTTCAACCTCATCACCGGCCGCACGCGCCCGAGCGCGGGGCGTGTCTGGTTCGACGGCCGCGACATCACCGGCCGGCCGGCTCACGTCGTCGCGAAAGCGGGCATCGGAAGGGCCTTCCAGATCACCATGATCTTTCCGAGGTTGACTGTCCGGCAGAACCTGCAGTACGCGATGCTGGCTCATCGCGGACGCACGGTCCAACCCTGGGGCCTGGCTGACCGCATCTACCGCGATGAGGCGATTGAGCTCCTTGATGCAGTCGGCCTGGGTCCTCACGCCGACCTTCCTGCAGGTCAGCTGTCCCATGGTGACCAGCGGGCGATCGAGCTCGCCATCTCGCTCGCCCTCGGCTCGCGCATGATCTTGCTGGACGAGCCCACGGCCGGCATGTCTGCATCCGAGACGCGCCGGGCGATGGAGCTTGTGCGCCGCGTTGCTACTGACCGCAACCTGACGCTCTTGTTTTGCGAGCACGACATGAGCGTCGTCTTCGGAACAGCTCGCACAGTGACCGTGATGCACCAGGGCCGCATCCTCATGCAGGGCACTCCCGAGCAGATCCGGTCCGACCCCGAGGTCCAGGCCGTCTATCTCGGTGAGCTGGACATGGACGAAGAGGAGGCGGCGCCGGCATGAGCCTCCACGTCGAGAAATTGAACGTCCGGTACGGCAAGAGTCACGTCGTGTTCGACCTCGACGTCAAAGTCGCGCCAGGAGAGGTGCTTGCGCTCCTGGGCCGCAATGGCGCCGGTAAGACGACCACGATCAAGGCCATCGTCGGCCTTTTGCCGGGCACGTCGGGCAACGTGACGGTCGCCGACCGGAACGTCTCTCACTGGCCGGCGTGGCGGCGGTGCCGCGCGGGGATGGCGTATGTGCCTTCGGGCGCTCGCTGCTTCCCCAACCTGACGGTCGAGGAGAATCTCGACATACCCCGGCGCCGTGGCGGACATGACAGCTGGAACAAAAAGGGCGTGTACGACCTCTTTCCCAAGCTGTCGCGACTGAGCGGCAACCAGGCCGCAAGCCTGTCAGGTGGCGAGCGTCAGATGCTGGCCGTCGGGCGCGCGTTGATGTCCAACCCAGGCGCGATCTTGCTCGACGAGCCGACCGAAGGCCTGGCGCCCGTCGTGGTCCAGGAGCTGACGAACTTGATTCGCACGCTGAAGGCGTCCGGCGTTGCGGTGCTGCTGGCCGAGCAGAATCACCAGATGGCGCTGCGCTGCGCGGACCGGGCCGCCTTCATGGAGAAGGGGAGGATCGTCGAGGTCTTGCCCGCCGAGCGCGCTGCCGGCAGCGAGGTGTTGAATCGAGTCCTTGGAATCTGACGGGACCGCTTTATGCCCATCCGGATCGTCACCGGATCGAGACTGAGGCCTCAGCTCACCGCTTTCTTCACGAGCGCGCCGATCCTTGCCTCGTCGGCGGCGGTCAACTTCGTCAGAGCGAAGGC
>VBGV01000003.1 GCA_005880755.1 Chloroflexota bacterium | reverse complement strand
CCGGAGGAGGGATTCATCGCGTACAGCGTCCCCGACGAAGGTTCGATCGCCCACACCGCGCCGGCGGAGACGATGGGCGAGCCCAGCTGGGGGCGCGGGGCGCGCCACGCGACCGAGAGAGACGTCGGGGTGACCGAAAGCGCGTACAAACCGTCCGCGCATGGCACGAAGACGGTCGAATCGAGCCATGCAGACCCTCCCCAGGCGCCCGAGCACACGCGGCGGCTGGCGACCTGGCCTCCGATCCCACCGAGCGCGCCCGCAGCAAGCAGGTACGCCACCCCCTCCTTGCCGATCACGACCGCGCGTGCAAGCGAAGGCAGCAGCGCCACGCCGGTAGAACCGAGGTCGGTGTCGCCGGCGTTCAACGCAGCCCAATTGGAGGGCGCGAAGTAGGACCTCACCGCCGGCGCGAGGTCCGGCGCAAGCTGGAGCACGGAATCGCTGTACCCGAAACCTGAGCCGAACGAGTTACCCGTGACCACGTAGACGCTGCCGTCCGGCGCGATGGTCGCTCCCTGCGGAGCCCAGATGCTGCCCCCGCGCTGCGAGGGCACCTTGTACGCGCGGCCCTGACCGCCTCCGAGCGGAAGCGCCACGACGAATCCGTTGTACGCGCCACAGTCGCCGAACAGCCCACCCAGCGGCACGTACACGGATCCCGAACCGATCGACAACGCGCCTCGCTGCTGCTGCACCTGGGGATTCGAACCGGCGGGGTCGATGTCCTGCTGCCACAACACGGATCCGTCGACCAGGCTCAGCGCGAAGAGCATGTGATGGTAGCCGCGCAGGAACGCGACCACGTAGAGCCTCCCGGTCGCAGGATCGACCGCTGGAGTACCGGTGATACCGGTGATCGGGGTGATGTTTCCGCAGGGGAGGGAACGGGCGTCCACCGGCTCACCAAGATGCTTGGTCCAGATCGCCTGTCCCGTAAAGATGTCGAGCGAGTAGACGGTGTTGTTTTCGGTCGCGACGATGACGTGGCCGGACACCACCAACGGCGACGCGTAGACCGCGGCGTCAACAGGCGCATTCCACGCGACACGCGGCCCGGCGAGCGCCGGTTCCGCAGGTCCGACCCCCGATCGCCCGGCGTCGCGGTGGTATTCGGTCCATTCGGCGGAGATCGGCGGAGACGGTGTCGGCGTCGAGCGCGGTCGCGATGCCGTCGACGAATTCGAGCCGGTGCTGCATGCAACCAAGACGAGACACAGGGCGAGGAGACCCGTGGCCTGGCGAATCAAAGGCCCCAGGCAAACTTGCGGACAGGCTTCAAGCGCGCCCGCTCGGGCGCGATCAGCTCGACCTGACCCTGCATCGCGACGCCGCGTTTCGGCCCCATCGCGTCGACGACCATCGCCCCCCGCGGTTCGGCGACCAGGTTGCGCAGCTTCACGCCGTCGACGTCGAAGTCGAGCGAGCCGTCGTCGTTCATCGTGTACATCACCGGCGCGACGTGGGGCCATCCCGAGGGGCCGACCGTCGCGAATCGCCCGATCCTCTGAGAACGCAGGAAGTCGAGCTCGGCGGCGGTGAACACGAATCACATCCTAGACTCAACCATTCACGTGGCAAAAGCAAAATCGGGAGCAGTAGACGCGATCGGCGGGTACACGATCACGCGCCGCGAAACCCTCGAGCGACTCGACGGGGCTTACCTCGAGCTGGAGCACCAGACCACCGGGGCGCGCCACATCCACATCGAGACCCCTGACGACAACAACGGGTTCGCGGTTTTCTTTCCCACGCCTCCAACCGACTCAACAGGAGTCGCCCACATCCTGGAGCACGTCGTCCTCGCGGGCTCGCAGCGATTCCCGGTGAGAGATCCCTTCTTCAGCATGACCCGCCGGTCGCTCGCGACCTTCATGAATGCGCTCACCGGCTCCGACTGGACGATGTACTTGTTCAGCACGCGTAACGCGAAGGATTTCAAGAACCTCCTCGACGTGTACCTGGATGCGACCTTCTTCCCTAAGCTGTCGGAGGACTCGTTCAAGCAAGAGGGGATCCGTTTCGAGTTCGAGGACCCCGCCGACCCGAACAGCGGCCTCCGATACAAGGGCGTCGTGTTCAACGAGATGAAGGGCGCGCTCGCCACGCCAGGCGCGGCCGTCGACCGCGCGGTCGGCAAGGCGCTGTTCCCAGGATTGCCCTACGCGTACGTGTCGGGTGGCGATCCGCAGGACATCCCCAACCTCACCTGGGACCACCTGAAGCAGTTCCACGCTCGTCACTACCACCCGAGCAACGCCCACTTCTACACCTACGGCGATCAGTCGTTGGAGAGGACGCTCGAGACCGTCGAGCGCAGCGCACTCTCACGATTCCAGCGGATCGAGGTCGACTCATCCATTCCGGACGTCAAGCGCTTCGTCCAACCAACCACGGCCATCGAGCCGTACCCCGCGGTGGCCGGCGAAGACAACGAGCCCAGGGCGGAAGCCTTGACCGCCTGGGTCACGGTGCCCAGCGCGGATTCGTTTCGCGCCCTGGCGATGAAAGTGCTGAGCGAGGTTCTCCTCTCCAACGCGGGTTCGCCACTGAGAAAAGCACTCATCGATTCCGGCCTGGGCAGCGCGCTCGCCGACGGCAGCGGATTCCATGACGACTACAAGGAGGCAGTCTTCGGCGCCGGCTTGAAGGGCGTCGCCGCCGAGGATGCGGAGAAGGTGCAGCAGGTCGTCCTCGAGACGCTGGAGCACGTGGCCGATCGAGGTGTCGACGCTTCGCAGGTCGACGCTGCGATCCACCACCTGGAGTTCGAGAAGCGCGAACGCTCCAACGCCGGTTTGCCGTACGCGCTGCGCATCCTCTTCGCTTCGATGCCCGCCTACCTGTATGGAGGCGATCCCCTCAGCTCGATGGACTTTGACGCCGACCTGGAGCATCTCGAGCAGGCGCGCGCAGAAGGACGGTTCTTCGAAAACCTCATCCGCGCCGAGTTGCTCGACAACCAGCACCGCGCCCTCCTGACGGTCGTGCCCGACACCAAGCTCGAGGAGCGCCAGCGCCAGGCTGAGCTCGACCGGCTGGCGGCGGTCGAATCAAAACTGTCCGGCCAGGACAAGAAGAAGATCGTCGAGGACGCGCTTCGGCTCAAAGCCGACCAGGAGGCGAAGCAGGATCTCGAAGCGCTTCCCACCCTCGAGCTCACCGACATCCCGATGAAGTTCGAGGACGTTCCGAGCCGCGACGTCAACGTGCGGCGGGCGACCGTGGAGTTCTATCCACAGCCGACCAATGGGATCACCTACCTCGACCTCCGCACCGACTTCTCCGCTCTCTCGACCGAGCAGATGGACCTGCTTCCACTCTTCAGCCGCGCCCTCACCCAGAGCGGCGCCGCCGGTCAGGACTACGTGCAGATCGCCGCTCGGATCGCCGCGCACACCGGTGGCGTGGGCGCGGCTGCGCAAGTCCAGTCACTGGCCGCAAACGACGACTACCTGCAGTCGTTTGTCGTGTCCGGGCGCGCTCTCGACCGCAATGCACAGCCTTTCATCGAGCTGCTGACGGACCTTGTCGCCCGGCTCGAGGTCGAGCCGCGACGCTTGAAGGAGGTCATCGCCGAGATCAGCACGCGTCTCGAGACCTCGATCGCGGGCCTGGGCTTTCAGTTCGCCCTGCTGCGCGCGCACTCCAAGCTCAGCTCGGAGGGCGCGATCAACGACCGCCTGCAGGGAATCGGAATGCTCCACACGATGCGTGGGCTGGCCAGGCTCGCCGAGAAGGATCTCGGGCCCGTGATCGCGCGCCTCGACGAGATCCGGAAGGTGCTCTTCCGAAGCGGCGCCCTACGGATCATCGTGACATGCGAGGAGGCCATGATCCAGCCGCTCGAGGAGCTGCTGACCGAGCTGGTCGGAGCTCTTCCGCCCGACGGCGAGCATGTCGCGCCGGCGAAGGTCGCCCCGCTCGAAACAGCGCCCGAGGCCCGCACGGCGCCGGTGCCGGTCGCGTTCAACGTCCGAATTTTCAAGACGGTCCGCTTCGTGCATCCGGACGCCCCCGCCCTGCTCGTCCTGGCGAACTACTTGCGTGACACGTTTCTGCATCGCGAGCTGCGCGAGAAGGGTGGCGCGTATGGCGGCTACGCGCAGGCGGGTGTGGCCAGCGGCACGTTTTACTTCGGTTCGTACCGTGACCCCAACATCACGCGCACGTATGACGTGTTCGACCAGGCGGTGAAGTGGGTGACCGACCACGAGATCGACCCTGAAAACCTGAAGGAGGCGATCCTCGGTGCCTGCGGCGACGTCGATCCCCTGGAGTCCCCCGACATCAAAGGGCGCCGGGAGGCGACCAACCGCGCCACCGGGTTCACGCGCGAGGCGCGCGAGCGCTTCAAGCAGCGGTTGCTGAAGGTCAGCGCGGATGATCTGCGCCGGGTCACGCACTCGTACTTCATGGCCGCGCCCGCGGTGCAGACCACGGTGGCGGGCGCCGACCTCATCGAGGAGGCCCGCAGGGAACGGCCGGAGCTGTTCCAGGTCGTCGCACCGCTATAGGCACCCCACGAACTCGGAGGCTTCGCCTGCGAGTTCGCGGGGACCCCGCAAAAACCGTCCGCCTCTAAACTGGCGCCCGTGAACCGATTCTGGCGGCACGAGCTCTTCTGGCCGGCGGTCCTGATCGTGGTGGGCGTCTACTTCCTGCTGTACAACCTCGGATACCTCTGGTGGCTCCGGGCGGACATCTTCTGGCCGGTCGTGCTCATCGCGCTCGGCGTGTGGTTCATCATCCGTCGGCGCAGACCTTGACCTACCGCTACCGCAGCTTCTTCTGGCCCGCCGTCCTGATCCTGGTCGGGATCCTCGCGCTGCTCGTCAACACCGGACGGATCCCGATCGACCGCCTCCTCCAGCTCGCCGACCTGTGGCCTGTGATCTTGATCGTGATCGGACTCGAGATCATCATTCGCCGTTCGGTGCACGGCCCGACCGGCGAGGTCGCGGCCGCCCTCGTCGTCATCCTCGCCGTCGTCGGCGCGGCCGCCTACGTCGTCATCGCACCGAATCCATCGGCCACGAGCTCCTTCGAGGCATCCGGCGAGGTGGGGACTTTCACCGAAGCGTCGCTGCAGGTCGACACAGGTGCCGCCACGATCGTGATCTCAGATGGCGGAGACCTCGGCTCCAGGCTGTATCACGCTCGCATCGACTACTCGGGGCCGAAACCCGACGTGCGGCTGGATTCGAGTGGCAATCTGAGGATCAGCCAGGCGAACAATAACTTCGGCATCTTTCAGAGCCGCCGCTTCGTCCTCAACCTGGAGCTCAATCCGAGCGTCGGCTGGACGATCGCCGTCAACAGCGGCGCCGCCACAGCCACCATCAACGTCCCGCACCTCCACATGGCGGCCCTCACCCTCAACACCGGGGCAAGCCGCGACGACATCACGCTCGGTCCGGCTTCGGGCATCGTCCCCGTGAAGGTCAACGGAGGCGCGCTCACGGTCAATGTGCATAGGCCGAGCGGGACGAGGGCGGCGATCGATGTTTCAGGCGGTGCCGTGAGTCTCAACGCCGATGGACGCGAGTCTCACGCGGTTGGAAAGCTGAGCTATTCGACGGGTGACCTCGGGAGCGACGCGTATCGGATCGAGATCAGCGGCGGGGCCTGCAACGTGACCCTCGACACGGCCGCACCCTCAGGCTAAGCGCGCGTCCAGAGCGTCGATCCGCGCTCGATAGATCGACTGGGTGCCCGGTTGGACCGCGTCGCGAAGACCGCGCGCGGCCACCCGCAGCATCGCTTCGACCTCTCCGTCCAGGACCTGAGCCGCCTGCAGGACGCGCACGAGGGCGGCCGCCCGCTCCGCGCCCGCGAGGATCGCGTCCTGGTCGGCGGGCAGCCGGGCCAGCTCATCGGCTTCGCGCGTGAGCCGGACAGCGAGCGCCGCGTGCTCCTCGCCGCCACGCTCGCTGCACCGAGCCGCGCCTGCGGCCGCGCCGGCGCCGGCCAGGCGGCCCTCCAGGATGCGTCCGTCGGCGGCCGGGGTGGCCACCACCGCCGGACACAGACCGACGACCTGCTCCGCGCCCATCGCCACCCCGCGCCGGGCGAGCTCGGCGATCACGTCCGCGGGCGACGTCTCGTCGATGCGGAACAGGTTCATCGACAGCTGAACGCGCTGGCCGGGAAGCTCGAAGGCGAGTGCCTGCACGCCGCGCAGGCCGGCCGCGGACTCGCGCATCGAACGCGCGACAGCGCGGGCGGCCACCAGGTCGGTATCGAAGAGCATCACGTTGAACGCGACGAGCGTCCTCCGGGCGCCGACGCATACGGCGCCTGCGGTGGGGTGGAGGTCCGGGCCGCCCAGGTCGGGTTTGACGCGGCCGGCGCGGATATCGGCCAGCGTGCGGCCCTCGCCGTGCCCGTAGAAGTAGACGGGGACTTTGAGCTCCGCCCAGACGCGCTTCCCCGTGTCGTGGGCGATCTCGCGAGCTGTTTCGAGCGCGGCGTCGCCGAGTGGGACGATGGGAATCACGTCCGCCGCGCCGACACGGGGATGCACCCCGCTGTGCGAACGCAAATCGATGCGCTCGACGGCGGCGCCGATCGCACCCAGCAGCGCGTCGACGACGTGGGATCGTGAACCGGCGATCGAGACCACGACGCGGTTGTGGTCGGGGTCGGCGTCGGTATCGAGGACGTGCGCTTCGGCGGCGGCGGCCGCCGCGATGGCGTCGATCACGTCGCGGCGCCGACCTTCGGAAAAATTCGGCACCGATTCGAACAGGTCTTCTTCGGCCACTCGAGTTGTTAGCGTAAGTGGCCGTGTCGGGACAG
>VBGV01000002.1 GCA_005880755.1 Chloroflexota bacterium | reverse complement strand
CTGGATGCCGGAGCGGTCCATGATCGTCTGGCCGTCGATGTAGGTGGGCGCGAACCCGATGCAGCGCTGGATCCAGTCGCCGGACATGTGCTGGACCACGACGTATGCGTGGTGAGGCGCTTTGATGTCGGCGCAGGGGATCCGCGAGGACGCGGACGCGGACGTCGGATTGGATGACGCCGTTGGCTGCGACCCGCACCCGATCGATACCAACAGGCCGAAAGCGGCGACAACGAATCCGCTGCGCATCCCCGAGCCCTTACAAGGAGGACGGTCGGCGGGCTCAAAAGCTTGCGGTCAGCCGGAGGTAGCCGTCCGTGTCGGTGTCGGTGTACTCGCGCTTGATCGGCATCGCGAACTGGAAGCGGTCGGCGGTGAGAGCGAGGTCGAGGTCCGAGGGCGGAAAGCCGGGCCACTCTCCACTGATCGCCCGCCGGTAGCGATCGCTGTCACGAAGGGGCCGCAGCAGCCGCTCGAGATCGGTTTCTTGGCCGCGGATGATCGCTTCCATGTAGGCCGCGCAGGCATGGTCCTCGGGGTGGTCGGCCGACGCGATGAGCGTCACGGTGTCGGGTCTCCTTAACAGGCAGGCTTGAACCGTCGCGCGGGCCACGACCAGACTGGCCGCGAACATGTCGCCGCTTTCAACCGCCGCCGCCACCTGCGTTCCCGCGGTGGACCGCTGGACGAGGATCCGGTCGCGGAGATCGGTCTGCTGGATCTTCGTCGGCGAGTTGCTGATCGAGATGCCGGCCACAGGCAGCGCGTCCTCCTCGGCGCTCACGACCGCGCCCGGAATGCGTGCCGCGAGGGCGCGTGCCTCCGCCACGGTCTTGACCAGGCGGCACTCGCGGGCCCCGCCGGCGAGGGCGTAAGCGCTGACGGTGAACGAGCGGAGAACGTCGATGACGACGACTGTGCCGCGCGCCTCGCGCGCGCCTTCGATGCCGGTGGCGTGGATGATGTTCATGTGTCAGGGCCTGACGTAGACGACCAGCCGCGTGCATTTGGCTTCGAGCAGATCGCGGACTGCGGTTCCATGCGCGTGGTCGGCCTGCGCCTCGAACCGGGCCAGACCGTGCCCGAGCACCGCAACGCGATCCCTGTCGCATTGATCGTCACCGGCGGCCGCCTCCATTTCGACGACGGCGTGCTTACGGGCGAGGTCGGGGCCGGCGAGATGCTGCTCATCAACCCGGGCGAACGGCACACGTATCACGCCGACATCGAGACCTCGGCCTACCTGGTCTTCGCGGGTCTGCCGGGGGTTCGCAGCCGGACCTGGACTCTTCGGCGCAAGGCGTAGGGCGCCTCACGACGCGTTCCATAGGGCGACGACGCGGCCGCGGTCGGCGTCGCGAAGGATGTTGAGCGTGGCCACGTCCAGCTGCAAACCGGTGGCGACCCTGAGGTCGACGTCGATCCACGCCACCGCGACGGCGCGAAGGATGTGGCCGTGAGCGAAGGCGATGACCCTCGCGTCGCCGTGCCTCGCCACGAGCTGGATGAACGCCTGCGCCCTGGCGTAGATCTGCGCCGGTGACTCACCGTCGGGACAGCCGTCTTTGTAGACCTCCCAGTCCGGGTCCAGTTCGTGGATCTGCTGCGAGGTGAGGCCTTCGTAGTGGCCGTAGTCGACCTCTTGGAGCAGTGACGTGACCTGCGGATCGTCGAAGCCGGCCAGCTCGGCCGTGCGCCGGGCCCGCTGCATCGGGCTGGAGTACACCGCGTCGAACGTGATCCCCGCGAGCGTCCGTCCCAGGGCTGCGGCCTGGGCCTCGCCCCGTCGGGTGAGCGGAAGGTCGGTGACGCCGGTGTGTTGACCTGAGAGGCTCCACTCGGTCTCGCCGTGGCGGGCGAGGTAGACCTCGAGCGTCAGGCGGGCTTGCCCATCATCTCGGGCCGGCCCGAGCGCAGCGAGCGGCTTGCGCTTTCGATGACCGCACCTGCGCGCACGCGCTGCCCAGGACGGATGCAGACCAGGCCGACCGCCGCCTGCGCGCCCTGAGGCTTGAGCGCGTCGTTGACGGCCACCAGGACGCGGTTGGCGGCGTGAGCGGTGCCCGCCACGTCGGTGTCCGGGAGGATGGCGAGCAGCTGAGGTGGCGTGCGGCCGAGCACGCCCGGTGTGTCGACGTCGCGCACGGTGCCGGCGAGGGCCGCGGCCATCGTCTTCAATGCCTCGTCGGGGGGCAACGATCCGTTGACCTCGATGAGAAGGACGCCGAGGTTGCGTTGATAGCGGTGGGCCCGCGCGAGCTCGTCCTCGAGCACTGGGCGCACGAAACGATCGTTGAAGAGGCCTGTCGTGCGGTCGACGATGTGAAGAGGCTCGGCCTGCGGATCGTCGGTCCGCACTCCGCAGGATGGACAGAACACCGCAGCGTGGGGAAGTGGCGACCCGCATGCCTGGCATGTTTGCGCCTCGGGCCGGCGGCGGAGAAAATCGCCAATCGGCATTCGGTAAAGCCTATCAGTCGTGTTTGCCATGCCTTCTGGGACCTCTTAACAGGCCGGGTTGTACTTGATTTTTTCGAATCCTAAGCTCGATCGAGGAGTGCCGGGGGGGAGGGACGGCACGGAGGAAGGGAGGGCCCAGGGCAACCTGCGCGAACTTTTGGGCGCGGAGGTCAGCCTACCGCGGCGGCCGGCGTCGATAGCCAGCTCTCCGCCCACTCCGAAACCGAAGCCAGCACCGGCTCTAGCGCGCGCCCTCGCGACGTCAGTCGATAGCTCACCCTCACCGGCGGTCCCGGGTCGACGAGCCTCTCCACGATTCCTTCTGTCTCGAGCTCGCGCAGGCGTTCCGTCAAAACACGATCACTGATCCCAGGGATGCCTGAGAGCAGCTGATTGAAGCGAGCAGGCGCGGGGATGAGAGCCTTGACGACGGCCCCGGTCCAGCGTTTACCTATCAGCTCGATTGCGCGCTGAAAGGCAGCGCTGTAGTCGAGGCCCCCTCCGACCATGGGGAGTGATTCTATGCGGTATCGCAAGTCTCCGAAAGGACCCGGCAGGTGTTTTCCACAAGAATTTTTTTCCGGCGACAATCAGACCTTGGAATGAGCTTGCAATGGACCTGACCGGCAAGGTCATCGTCGTGACCGGGGCCGCTCGCGGCATCGGTCGGGCACTCGCCAGGCGATTCGCCGCGGACCGTCCAGAGGCCGTCGTCGTGGTAGATATCGACGGTGATGGCGCGCGGGCGCTGGCCGAGGAAATCGGTGCGACCTCGGTCCAATGCGACGTCTCGCGCGAGGCTGACATCGTGCGATTGGTCCAACAGGTGGACAAGACGCACGGTCGCATCGACATCTTCTGCTCGAACGCGGGCATCGGTGTGGGCGGCGGACCAGAGGCTGAGAACGACGACTGGCAGCGCATCTGGGAGGTCAATGTGATGGCCCATGTCTACGTCGCGCGCCACGTGTTGCCCAGCATGCTGGCACGCAAAGAGGGCTACCTCGTCGGGACTGTGTCCGCGGCTGGACTGCTGAACCATATGTTCGCAGCACCTTACGGAGTGACGAAGTCTGCCGCCCTCTCATTCTTCGAATGGCTGGCGATCGCGCACGGAGACGACGGCATTCGCGTCTCCTGCCTGTGTCCCCAGGGTGTGAAGACGGACATGCTCGAGGCGGAACGCAGGCAGCTGAAGACCGATTTCCTGACCGCGGGCGCGCTGGAGCCCGAGGCGGTTGCCGAGGCGGTGGCCAAAGGCATCGCCGACGAGCGGTTCCTCATCCTGCCCCACCCGGAGGTCGCCGAATACTTCCGCCGTAAGGCGGACGACTACGACCGCTGGCTCCGCGGCATGCGGCGGCTGCGACACGACCTCCTCTCCGGTCGTCGCTGAGTGCGCTGGCCCGCCCTGGCCGTCGGTGTGGTTCTGATCGGCGTGGCCGTCGCGGCCTTCACGCGCGTATCCGACACCAGGGCGGGCTTGCTGGCGGAGGTGGTCACGCTCCTCGGCGGGCTGGCGGGTCTGAGCCTGTTGCTCTACGGTCTCGCGGCGAGAAGGAGGTCGCGGACACGCACCGGAACCGCGGTCCCGTCATCGTCCGCGCCGCCGCGGGTTCCCAGGCCGCGATCGCGAAACGACATCCTGCTGGGCGCCGGCGGAATCGCCCTCGCGATCGTGCTGTTGGGCGGGCTGGGCCTGAGTGCCGGCTTCTGGTGGGGACTGTTCGGATCGGTCCTGCTGCTGCCGATGATCGCCGGCTCGATCTACCTGTGTCTCAGGTACTTACGCGCAAGTCCGTGAGCGAAAGGACCTCTCCGACCAGATACAGAGATCCGCAGACCAGGACGTTCCCCGACGCGCCCGCCAGTCCTCTGGCCTGATCGAGCGCCGTCCTCGCCGGGCGGGCCACGTTCGCGCTCGGTCCATACACAGAGGCCAGCGTCTCGGCGGAGATCGCGTGGCCGTGGGCGCTCGCCGGCTCGGTGAACACCACCGCGTCGGGACTCAACGTGCGGAGGGCACCAAGCAGCTGAACAGGATCTCGCTCGCTCAGCATCGCGAAGACCGCGACGAGCTTTTCCGATCCGATCAGCCGGCGAAGCGCCGCACCAGCCTTGACCATCGCCGCCGGGTTGTGTCCACCGTCAAGGATCACGCGAGGCGATTCAGCGATGACCTGCAGCCGCCCCGGCCAGCGCGTCGATGCCAGCCCCTCGCGAATCGCATCCTCAGGTACGTCATCGAGCAGGTGCGCCGCTGCCACGGCAAGGGCCGCATTCGATGGTTGATAGTCGCCGACGAGTCGGATACGAAGGTCGCCGTGCGCGAATCCAGGCCCGGTCACGCTGAGCACATGGCCGTCCCAACCGCGGGGAGTCGATTCGACCTTGATCTCCTGGCCAAGCCGCCATAGCTCGGCGGACTCACGGGCGGCTTGCGATTGGACGACTTCTAGCGCCTCGCCCTCGCATCCTGTTACGACGCGGTTGCCGCGCTTGATGATCGCCGCCTTCTCGCGCGCAATGTCGGCGATCGTGTGGCCGAGGTATTTCTGGTGGTCGAGGTCGACGTTGGTGATGACCGCGACGCCGAGGTCGAGTGCGTTGGTGGCATCCAGGCGACCGCCGAGCCCGACCTCGCACACCAGCCTGTCGACCCGCGGCGCCAGGTATGCCAGCGCCATCGCGGTCAGCATCTCGAACTCGGTCGGGGGCCCCATTTCCGACGTAATGCCCTCGAGGGTGGGCATCAAATCTTCCAGGGTGCGCACGAATTCGTCCTCGGTGATCGGGCGGCCGTCGATTTCGATCCGCTCGGTGTAAGAAATGAGATGAGGCTTCGGCATGAAGCCCACCCTGTGCCCCGCCGCGCGAAGGATCGCGGTCAGGCATGCCCCGGTCGAGCCTTTTCCGTTCGTGCCGGCGATGAGTGCGCCGGTCAACTGCCGGTCGGGAGCGCCGAGGTGATCGAGAATCGCGCGCGTGCGTTCGGTGCCGAGCTTCATCGCGAAGCGGCCTTGCTTCGAGATGAAGTCGAGTGCCTCCTGGTAGGTCAACTTCCTAGCCCCGGCGGCGGACCTCCGCCTCGTATGTGTTCTTGATGAGCATGGCGCGGGTCATCGGTCCGACGCCGCCGGGATTCGGCGTCAGCCAGCCCGCCACCGCATCCACGCCAGGGCCGAGGTCGCCCATCTGACGGCCCTCCACCCAGTTGGTGCTGACGTCCACCACCGCCGAGCCTGGTTTGACCATCTCCTTGCTGATGAGGTTGGCGCGCCCCGCCGCGGAGACGAGAATGTCCGCGGTCCGCGTGTGCGCCGCCAGATCCTTCGTCCGCGTGTGGCACACAGTGACCGTCGCGTTGCGCTTCAGCAGCAGGAGCGCGGTGGGTTTGCCGACCAGGTTGCTCCGACCGACCACGACCGCGTTCGTGCCTTCGATCCCGATGCCCGAACGCTCGAGCAGCAGCACGATGCCGGCCGGCGTGCACGGTTCCACGCCGCCGGGCAACCCGAGGGCGACCAGCCCCGCGTTGATGGGATGGAAGCCGTCGACGTCCTTCACCGGGTCGAGTGCGAGCACCACCTGCCGCATGTCGATCTGCTTGGGCGCCGGCTGCTGAATGAGGATCGCGCTCACGGCCTCGTCACGGTTCAATGCCTCGACCAGAGCCAGCAGCTCTTCGGTGGTAGCACTCGACGGGAGCCTGTGATCCTCCGATTCGATGCCGACGCCACGGGCGTTGCGTTGCTTCAGCGAGACGTACATCGCGGAGGCAGGATCGTCACCGATGAGCACGGTCGCGAGCCGCGGCCGCGACGCGCCACGCGAGATGCGGTCGCTGACGGCTTTCCCGATTTGGTCATAGACCTGCCTGGCGACGGCCCTTCCGTCGAGGACCCGCGCCGTCACTCGAGTCCCACCTGACGGCGGGCGGATTCCGCCACCACCCGCATCACCTCGCGCAGATCGATGCCCCTCTCACGCGCAATCCGCCGGCAATCCTCGTATTCGGGCGCGACGTCGACGGGTTTCCCGTCCAGCTCCTTGACCTTGACACGTGCCGACCCGATGGGGGTCGTGACCTCGATCACCCTTCGCCCCGCAATGACGCGCTGGACCGGAGTCAACCGCAGCCCAAGCGTGGTGCTGTGGCGAAGCAGGTGGTCGCTGAGCCTGGCGACCAGCTCTGGAGGCGACATGACCGTGAGCACGTGGCCCGGCCGGCCCTTCTTCATGAGCGCGGGCACGACCGTAACGTCGAGCGCGCCCGCCGCCATGAGGTCCTCGGTCAGCGCGGCGATGAGGTTCGGCGCCATATCGTCGAGGTTGGTCTCGACCAGGATGACCCCCGTCTCCGCCGCGACCTCGTCGCCGATCCACACCGCGAGCGCGTTGCCCGGCGCGTTGTGCGCTCCGATTCCGTAGCCGATACGGCGAA
>VBGV01000001.1 GCA_005880755.1 Chloroflexota bacterium | reverse complement strand
CACGTTCGAGATCGTGGCCAACTTTGCCGCCTACCGGGACCTGCACCGCCACCGGATGCTGACCCAGGACCGCCAGCTCCTCGACACCGATCTCGGCTACGACCTACCCCCGGGCCTTGTCGAGCTGGACATGGCCGGTGACTTCTCGAGGGCGGTCGAGGGAGCCGCCGAGGCTCACCGCCGCCTGGAGCGGGATCTCGGCCGGGCCCTCGCCCAGTACATCGTTCCGCTGGCGTTTCACGTCCGCTGGTACTTCCGGGTCAACTTGCGCGAGATCTACCACCTGTGCGAGCTGCGGACCACCCCGCAAGGCCACCCGGACTACCGCTGGGTCGCCCAGGAGATGTTCCGCCGCGCCGCCGAGGTCCACCCGCGGCTGGCGCGTTATGCGCGTTTCGTCGACCTCGGTCCGGGAGACGAGCTGGAGCGGCGGAAGTCGGAGCGCAAGATCGACGAGAAATTGAGCGCACTCGACCAGCGCGTGCGCTAGCATCGTTCGTCTTAGAAGAGTGGTGGTGGACGCAACCCCGCGTGGACCTGAGCGCAGAGCCGGCTTGGACAGGCGATCTGGCCTGGAGCGCCGCTTTACCGAACGCCGCGACCCGGAGCGCGCGGTGGCCGGGCGCCGTGTCATCAACCCCTTCGACCGCCGCGTCGCCGAGCGCCGTTTTCTCGAGCGACGCACCAACTGGCCCGACACTCAGGCCGCCGAGGCGTACTAGCCACTAGTTGGCCCGTCCGGCGCTGATCGTCCACGGTGGCGCCGGCCCCGTTCCCGAAGCCGAACGCACGCATCGCCAGGCCGCGGTCGAGCGCGCCTGCGACATCGGTTGGTCGACGATCGGCACCGGTGCGCTGGCGGCGGCTGTGGCGGCGGTGCGCCACATGGAAGACGAGCCACTCCTCAACGCCGGCATCGGCGCGTGCCTGAACAGCGACGGCGTGGTGGAGCTGGACGCGGGTGTGATGGAAGGCGCAGCGCTGCGGGCGGGCGGCGTGGCGTGCCTGCGCGACGTCCGGCACCCGATCGACCTCGCGGTAGCCGTGATGGAGGATGGTCGGCACGTGCTGCTGGCGGCCGAAGGCGCCTCGCGCTTCGCCCGAGACCATGGCGTCGAGATGGCCGACCCGTCGATCTTCATCACCGACCGCAAGCGCCAGGAGCTGATCGAAGGGGCTGACACCGTCGGCGCGGTGGCGCGCGATGGTGACGGACACATCGCCGTCGCGGTGTCGACCGGCGGCCGCGTGGGCAAGCTGCCCGGACGCATCGGCGACTCGCCGATTCCCGGCGCGGGGTTCTACGTCGACGATCGGTTCGGTGGCGTGTGCGGCACCGGCCTGGGCGAGGCCTTCATCCGGCTCGGTCTCGCGCGTTTGATGGTCATCGAGCTGCAGCACGGCATGGAGCCGGCGTCGGTGGCCAGAGGCGCCATCGACCACCTCGGCAAGGCGCTCGCTGCGCCCGGGGGCGTGATCCTGGTCCCGCGCGACGGCGCCCCGCAGGCGGCGTTCAACACGCCGGCCATGCCCTGGGCGATGGCGGAGTAGTGGACTCGGGCAACGCCGGTGAGCTGGTCGCCCTCGCTCTGAAACGGGCGGGAGTCAGCCACCTCTTCACGCTCAATGGCGGGCACATCTGGCCGATCCTGACTGGCGCGACGGAGCACGGCATCCGGGTCATCGACGTCCGGCACGAGCAGTCCGCGGCATTTGCGGCCGAGGGTTGGGCCAAGGTCACACGCGAGTGCGGCGTCGCCGCGGTGACCGCCGGTCCCGGCGTGACCAACTCCGCATCGGCGCTCGCCCAGGCGCAGGGCAACGACAGCCCGCTCTTTGTCGTCGGCGGACGCGCGCCGATCGCGCGATGGGGCATGGGCTCGCTGCAGGAGATGGACCACGTCGAGGTCGTGCGCAGCCTGACCAAGAAAGCTCTCACGCTGAACTCGGCCGAAGACGCGTACAGCACCGCCGCCGAGTGCATGCGGACCGCGCTCAGCCGGCGCACCGGTCCGGTGTTCATGGACATCCCGATCGACGTGTTCTTCGGCGCGGCCGATTTGCCCGAAGCGACCGAACATCTCACCGTCGATGCCGGTCCGCCCCCGGACCATGCGCTGATCGCCGAGGCGGCGCGGGCGATTCGATCGGCGGAGCGCCCGGTGCTCGTCGCGGGCGGCGGCGTGTGGTGGGCTCACGCCGAAGACGAGCTCCGCTCCGTGGTGGAGACCGCGAACATTCCGGTGATCGTCAACGGGATGGCCCGCGGAATGCTGGCGCCGGACCATCCGCTGTATTTCGCCCGTGCCCGCGGGCAAGCGCTGCGCGAGGCGGACCTGGTCGTGCTGGCGGGCGTGCTCCTGGACTTCCGCCTGAACTTCGGACAGCCGCCGGTGTTCGCCGATGACGCGCGGCTGATCTACGTCGACGTCGACGATCACCGCAAGCACCGGCCGGCCCAGGTCGCCATCTACGGCAACGTGAAATCGGCGCTGGCCGAGCTGGCCTCCGCGGTGGAGGGGGCGCCCGCGCGCCGCTCCTGGCTCGACAGTTTGCGCGAAGCTGAGACCGGGGCCCGCCGTCGTGATGAGTCGATGACGCGGTCCGATTCCTCGCCCGTCCATCCCGCGCGGCTCATCTCCGAGGTGGACCGGTTCGCCGACCCGGACGCAGTGATCGTCGGGGACGGGGGCGACTTCGTCTCGTTTGCGGGCCGCCTGCTCGAGCGCCGCAAACCGGGCCTGTGGATCGACCCTGGACCGTTCGGGTGTCTCGGCTCTGGCCCAGGCTACGCGATGGCTGCCAAGCTTGCGCGGCCGGACCACCAGGTGATCCTCGTGTCGGGCGACGGTGCCTTCGGCTTCTCGGCCATGGAGTTCGACACGATGGTGCGCCACCGCATCCCGGTGGTCTGCGTCGTCGGCAACAACGGCATCTGGGCGCTGGAGAAGCACCCGATGCAGAGCATGCTCGGCACGAGCGTGGCGGCGGACCTCGGGCCCAACACCCGTTACGACAAGGTCGTGGAAGCCCTTGGCGGTTACGGCGAGATGGTGGACCGGCCGGAGGAGGTCCGGCCCGCGCTCGAGCGAGCCTTCAAGTCGGGCGCGCCGGCGTGCATCAACGTGATCTGCGATCCGACCGCGGAATATCCGCGATCATCTGTGCTGATGTGAAAACCCCAAGAAATCTCCGATTTTTCGGGGACCCCCGGTGAGCGCGACCGAGCTAAGACCCGTCGTCGAGGCGGACGAATGGCGCACCGCGCAGTCGCAGTTCGACGAGGCCGCGGAGCTGATCAAGCTGGAGCCCTGGCTGCGCGAGGTCCTTCGTGAGGTGCAGCGGGAGTTCACGTGTCACTTCCCGGTGAAGCTCGACAACGGCCACACGCGGGTCTTCACCGGCTACCGCGTGCAGCACAACATCAATCGGGGACCCGCGAAGGGGGGCATCCGCTATCACCCCGACGTCTCGCTCAACGAGGTCAAGGCCCTCGCGATGTGGATGACGTGGAAGTGTGCGGTCGTCAACATCCCCTTCGGCGGGGCGAAGGGCGGCATCATCGTCAACCCGCGTGAGCTCTCGCTCAACGAGCTCGAGCACATGACTCGACGATTTGCGACCGAGATCTCGATCCTCATTGGCAGCGATCGCGACATCCCCGCGCCCGACGTCAACACCGACGGCCAGACCATGGCGTGGATCATGGACACCCTTTCTATGCACCTCGGATATTCGGTGCCCGCGTCGGTCACGGGCAAGCCGGTCGAGGTCGGTGGCTCGGCGGGTCGGATCGAGGCGACGGGGCGCGGGGTGACGATCTGCGCCGTCGCCGCGCTCGAGCATCTGGGCCGAGCGCCGCATCAAACCAGGGTCGCGGTGCAAGGATTCGGCAATGTCGGAAGCATCAGCGCGAAGCTGCTCGAAGAGGCGGGCTGCACGGTGGTCGCGGTCTCAGAGGACTACGGCGGGATCTACAACCCACTCGGCCTGTCCGTCAAGCGAGTCCTGGAGTATCGGGCGCGCGAGAAGACCCTGAAGGGATTTCCTGGCGCGCAGGAGATCGGCAACCAGGAGCTGCTGACCGTCGACTGCGACCTGCTCGTGCCGGCGGCGATCGGCAACCAGCTGACCTCGCGCAACGCGCGGGACGTGAAGGCGACGCTCATCGTCGAGGGAGCCAATGGGCCGACGACCCCGGAGGCCGACGCGATCTTCCGCGAGCGAGGCATCTTCCTCGTGCCCGACATCCTGGCCAACGCGGGTGGCGTCACCGTCTCCTATTTCGAGTGGGTCCAGGACCTGCAGTCGTTCTTCTGGTCCGAGCACGAGGTCAACCAGAAGCTGAAGGCGATCCTTTCGCGCGCCTTCAACGAGGTGTTGAAGACCCGGGAGGAGCGGAAGCTCGACATGCGGATGGCGGCGTACGTGCAGGCGGTTTCGCGGGTGGCCGGAGCCACGCGGGATAGAGGCCTCTACCCCTGAGCGCGCGGGGTGCCGATCGCCCCTACAATGCGCGCCAGCCACCAGCCGGTTCGAGTAGGGAGGGGTCCATGGTCCGCAACTTGCGCATGTTTTACGTGGGCTGGATCGGGATCATCATCGGAGCGACTGTCCTGCAGTTCTACCTGGCGGGGTACGGGGTGTTCGGCTTCAACGGCGTGAAGGATTTCGGCGCGCACTTCATCGTCGGGGACCTCATCGGGATTGCGATCTTGCTCGGCATCGGGCTGGCGTTCGCGGCGCGGATGCCTTGGCGGGTCACCATCATCAACATCGTGCTTTTCGTGCTCATGTTCGTCCAGGCGACTCTGGCCCACACCGGGGTGCAGGGAGTCTCGGCCCTGCACGTGGTCAACGGCGTTTTGGTCTTCCTCGGCACGATCTATCTCGTTCGGGAGGCGGCGAAGTTCGTGTGGCCTGGGAGCTGGCTCGCCCGACCCATGTAATTTCGACCCGACTTGGGACTGTGAAGAGGGCGGCGGGTATTGCCTGGCGAGGCCTCCATGCTTGCCGCCGAGCTCTTCCAGAACGGTTTCCTGGAACGAGAGGGCTACAACTCACCCACCGACTGCCTGCGCTTCAACTGCCACCTGACGGACAAGGTCGCCTCCGACCGGATCAACGTCGGCGAGCACCTGGTCGAGCTGGCGTCGGGTGGCAAGCAGGCCAACATCCAGGTCACAGCCAGCATCGAGACACTCAAGGGCCTGGCCGGAGCGGCAGCAGGAGAGATGGAGTTCTCGCTTCCCATCTCCTCGCTCGCCGTGCGGCGGATGGCCTGCGAATGTAGCGTGACCCGCGTCCTCCTCAGCCAGGAATCACTGGTGATGGACGTCGGGCGAACGACACGGATCGTGTCGCCATCCCTGAAGCGGGCCCTAAAGACCCGAGACTGCCACTGCAAGTGGCCGGGTTGCGAGCGGCCGGCTTCAAAGTGCGACGGGCATCACCTCTTGAGCTGGATCAACGGGGGTCCAACAGATCTGGACAACCTCGTCCTTACTATGTCGCCGGCACCATCGGATGGTGCATGAGGGCGGATGGCAGCTGATCAGAACCGAGAGTGGCGAGATCGTGACCATCGCGCCGACGGTCACATTCGGATTGCCAAGAGGACCGGACTAGATCTCGCGGGTACGGAAACTCGCGATGCTCGCGCCCAGCACGATCGCAAACCAGAGGGCGACCCACGCCAGGAACTCGATCGGCGGCGGGTCCACGGCCGCGAATGGGTTGGCCCGCCCCGCCGTCCCCAGCGCACGCATGGCGGCGATCAACGTGTCCGGCTCCATCGCGTAGATCGCGCCGCGCCACAGTCCGTCCGATGGGAGCAGCAGGTGGCTCACCACGCCGACGTTCTGAAGCGCCTGGTTCTGCAATCCCGTGCCGATGTCGCCCACGACGCCGGCGATCCACGCCATGAGCCACGCCACCAACGCGATCACGCCCGCGGTGATGCCGGAGAGTCGGGTCGACAGCAGCATGCCCAGGGATAGCAGGATCAGGCCTTCGGCCGCGACGAACACCAGGAGCTCGACCGGATGCGGCGGTAAATACCCGGTCGCCCAGTCCACGGCAGCCAGCTCGAGACCGCCGGCGCCTGCCGCGTAGACCGCGACCAGCGCGGCCAGGCCGAGCCACTTGCCGATGACGACCTCGCTGCGCCGAAGCGGTCGGGCGAGCATCGAAAGCAGCAACCCGCTCTCCACCTCGCCCGAGATGAGCGGCCCCGCGACCACGGCCGCGCTCAGCGCCAGGACGCCGCTGAACATGAAGGTCACCACGATCAGGAGTTGGGAGGTGATCAGCGAGACCTGTTCCGGCGGAAGGGGCGTTCCGTCGCTGCGCGTCACGGTCGTGATCTTGTTGAAGCCCCACGCCGAAACGCCGACCACGATCAGCGTGAGGATCAGCAGCGCCAGCAGAAGCCGGCGCCGTGACGATTCCTGCACCGTGAGCCGCGCGATGACGAGCAGCGGTGGCATTACGACTTGTCCTCGTCGTCGAGGAGTTGGAGGAAGCGGTCTTCCAATGTTTGATGACGTGGCGCGACCTCGTAGACGCGACCGCCCATGGACACGATCGAAGCCACTAGCTCCGGCACGCGATCGGCGTCGAGGTTCGCGAACGTCATCAGCTCGCCTTCGTCGTCGATCCGTCCGTACCCCGACAGTCGGTTCTTGTCGGCTTGCGTGAGTCCTGTCGCGCGGACGCGCACCGCGGT
>VBGV01000382.1 GCA_005880755.1 Chloroflexota bacterium | reverse complement strand
CGCGATGTGGCGATCAGCGCGTCCAGGTCGATTCCGGTTTCGACGCCCAGGCCGCGTAGCAGGTAGACGAGGTCTTCGGTTGCGATGTTGCCGGTTGCGTTGGGCGCGAAGGGACAGCCCCCGCGCCGCCGACCGAAGCGTCGAGCGAGACGACGCCTTCCTCCAGCGCCGCCACCGCGTTCGCGTACCCGGTGTTGCGTGTGTTGTGGAAGTGGGCGCCCACGGCGGCACCCGTGGCCTTCGCACCGCGCACCAACCCATGTACCTGGGACGGCACGCCGACGCCGATGGTGTCGGCGAGGCAGATCTCGTCGGGAGGCACGGCCATCAGGCGCTCGACGATCTGGAGGACCCGCGAGGACGGCACGGGTCCGTCGAACGGGCTGCCGAAGGCGACGCTGACCGTCACCGTGACCGGGATCCGGTCGCTGCGCGCCCGGGCGACCAGGGCCAGCGCCGTCTTCAGCCCCTCCTCAGTCGTCGCGTTCTGGTTGCGGCGGCCGAACTCGTCGGCCGCGGAGAGCGCGTAGTGGATCTCGTCCACCCCCGCGGCAACCGCGCGGTCGTACCCCTTCTCGTTGAGCACGAGGCCGGCGTAGACGGTGCCATGCTTGCGGTGCAGCGCCGCCATCACGTCTTCGGCGCCGCCCATCTGGGGCACGAGCTTGGGGTTCACGAAGCTGGCGGCCTCCATGCGCTTCAGCCCGGCCGCGGCGAGCCGGTCGCAGAGGTCGGCGCGCACGGACGGCTCCAGGATTTTGGCCTCATTCTGCAAGCCGTCACGAGGCCCGACGTCACAGACGATCAACGACACAGATATAAGGTAGAGGCCCCTCCGGCGGCTTCGCCGCCACCTCCCCATAAATGGGGAGGAGTTAGTTGATCAGGTCGTTCATCGGCGTCGCCTGCGCCGCCGCGCCCAGGCGCCCAACTCCCATCAGGTCCTCGATGGTGGCGAGAAGCGAGTAATGGTTGTACTGCTTCGAGCTGGTGACGTGGCTTTTCCCTGGCGCGATCACGAGCGTGAGCACGCGATTGCCGGCGTTGCCGTCGTCCTCATCCCACGTGATGAAGAGAATCCCGCCGTCCTTCCACGCCTTCGACGCCGTGATCTCCCCCACCTGGGTCCGCAGCCAGCTGTCCCCTACGGATACGGAGCAGTCATGCGTGTCATGGCACATGTCTGGCGAGATCCAGGTGAACTGCGGCGTCTTGGCCCCCAGATCGGTGGACAGCTGGGTCAGCGGGACCACGTTCGGCGGACACCGTCCGCCGTAGTAGGCGAACGGGTTGTGGCCCGGGTCGTATGGCGGTGGGCTGTCCAGACAGCCGCGGCTGTCCATACCTTCCATGTATGCGTGAGCGCGAGATAGTTGGGGACGCTCGGGTGCGTGATCGCGCGGTAGTTGTCCGCGACCCGGTACTTGGCGGCAAGCGATGCCGTGAACTGGCCCCGCATCGCCTGGCTTGACGAGTGGTTTTCCATGACGATCAGAAAAACGTGTGGCGGCTGCTGCTTGGTGGGCGTGGCCGGAGTCTGCCCGCACGCGACCGCCAGTATCGCAACGACCGCGAGGGCCGCCCGGTGATTCATCTACTCGGAATTTACCGAGTCGGGTTCTCAGGAGGCTCTAAGGCGGACGATCGGGATCTCGCGGTCGGTCTTGTTCTGATATTTCCCGTAGCGTGGCGAGACGGCGGCGATCCTGGCCAGAGCGGCCTCGCGCTCTTTGCCCTTGAGCAGAGAAGGTCGGACTCTGAGCTTGCGGTTTCCTACCTCGAGCCACACGTTCTCA
>VBGV01000135.1 GCA_005880755.1 Chloroflexota bacterium | reverse complement strand
CTCGACGGAAGGAAGGTGAAGGTCGCATGACGATGCTGCGGGTGCGCGACATCACGGTGCGCTTCGGCGGAATCGTCGCTCTGGACGGAGTGTCGCTGGACCTGAACCGCGGCGAGATCCTCGGCCTGATCGGCCCCAATGGCGCCGGCAAGACGACGCTCTTCAACTGCATCTCCGGCGTCATCGCCCCGGACAAGGGCACGATCTTCTTCGAAGGCCACTCGCTGGTCTATGCGCCGCCTCACGTGCGAGCGCGCTTCGGCATCGCGCGCACATTTCAGAACCTCCAGCTGTGGGGCTCGATGACCGTCGCCGAGAACTTGATCGTGCCGATGGACGCGCTCGGCCGGCGCAACACGTTCAGCGACGCGCTCCACCTGCCTTTCTCCTCGTACGCGGAACGCGCGTCGATGGAACGCGCACGCGCGATCCTGCACGTGCTCGACCTCGACCGTTACGCCGGCACGCTGGCAGGGGACCTGCCGGCGGGGATCCAGCGGCGTGTCGAGATCGCGCGCGCGCTCGCGATGCGGCCGCGGCTGCTGCTGCTGGACGAGCCGGCGGCCGGCCTCGACGCGCAGGAGACGGCGCGGCTGGCGGAGTTGCTGCACGCGGTGCGGGAGCGGTTCCACGTCTCGATGCTGCTGGTCGATCACGACATGAGCCTGGTGATGCGGGTTTGCGACTACGTCTACGTCCTCGACTTCGGCAAGCTGCTGGCGAGAGGGCAGCCTGCCGCGATCCGCGGCGACCCCAAGGTCGTCGCCGCCTACCTGGGCGAAGAGTCGAAGCAGCCGGCGGAAGAAATCGCGAGCGTCGCGGCGGCCCGGCTCGAGGAAGCGCCGCTGCTCGAGGTCAAGCACCTCGCGGCGGGATATGGAGGCCTGGAGGTCGTCCGCGACATCGACCTTGCGGTGCGTGCGGGCGAGGTGGTCGCCTGCATCGGCGCCAACGGCGCCGGCAAGACCACCACCCTGCGTGCGATCTCCGGCATGATCCATCCCCGTCGCGGCCGCGTGATGTTCGGCGGCAGGGACGTGACCGGCACGTCCGCGGAGCGGATCGCGCAGCTCGGGCTCATCCACATCCCCGAGGGCCGTGGCCTGTTCCCAAATCTGTCGGTCGAGGACACGCTGCGACTCGTGTCCAACACGGCGGGCCACGACGTCAACATCACACCCGCCTTTGAGCTCTTCCCGAAGCTGCGCCAGCGCCGGCGCCAGCTGGTCGGCACGCTGTCCGGCGGGGAGCAGCAGATGGTCGCGCTGGGCCGCGCGATTCTTTCCCAACCCCGCCTGGTGATGATCGACGAGATGTCGCAGGGCCTCGCGCCGACAGTGGTGCGGCAGCTCTTCGACATCATTCGTGTCTTCCGCGAGCAGGGCATCGCGGTGTTGCTGGTGGAGCAGTTCGTCGAATCGGCCCTGGACGTGGCGGACCGCGCCTACGTCTTCGAGCACGGCAGCATCGGTCTCAGCGGACCGGCGGCCGAGCTGCGGGCGGACCGCAAGCTGGTCGCGGGCTCTTACCTCGGAACGGCCGTCGACGCGACGGCGGTGGCCGCGGCCAACGGCGACGGCAATGGGCATCATGTCGACCCGGCGCTGATGGAGATCGTGTCCGTCCGCGTCCCGGCCAAGGTCAAGCGTGCGCTCGAGCAGCGTGCCGAGGTCGAGGGCAGGCCCACTGGGGCGGTCGCGATCGAGCTCCTGGAGAAGGTGGACCATCAATGAAACGGCTCTTCGTCGTCATCAACTGCCTCGTCCTGGCTGCAGCGTCCGTGGTATTGATTCCAGCCTTTGCGCTGGCCGCGGTGCCGTCCAGCTACACGAGTTACGGATACGCGTCAGGCGTGCACGCGATCGGCGGCAGCGACGCGTTCCCAAACTTCCAGAACGGAGCGGTCAACAACCGCTATCCGCTCGCTGAGACGCAGCAGGACGCGAGCCCGTCGACAACGGCGGTCGCCACCTATTCCGACAGCGGGCCGCTGACGGCGACGGTCGGGTCGAACTACAACCAGGGCTGCAGCAACTCGGGCGACCAGCCGCCTCCGTCGCAGATCTGCCAGAACCCGAACAACCAGGTGCCGTACGCGAGGTCGACCTATCCCGGCCCGTCGCATTCGCACATCGACAACTGCAACGGCTGCGATACGGGGGCTCGGGCCGACGCCGACGCCGCTCAGCTCACGGCCAGCGCCTCCGCGTATTACGCCGGCGGCGGCACGCAGCCGTTCAGCGGGGCGTGGGGCCGGACGAACACCGTGATCGACTCGGGCGGCAACCTCACGGTGATTACGCACTCCGAGGTGGACAGCTTCGTGATCGGCACCGTGAAGGTGAGCAAGATCATGGTCGACGTGACGGCGAACAGCTCGCTGTCGGGCGGTGGCGGCGAAGCAACCGTGAAGGGCGGTGAGGTCACCGCCAACGGCACGCCAGTGAGCGTCAGCGACCAGGGCGTCACCATCCAGGACAAGCGCCCGCTCCCCTGCACGGCGGCGCCCGCGCCGAAACCGCCCGTGCAAGCACCGGCCCCGCCTCCACCGCCCCCGGGTCCCATTCCCCCTCTTCCGATCGGCGGCGGCTCGGGCGGATCCAGTGGCGACTCGAGCGGCGGGTCGAGCGGCGGAACGTCCAGCGGGTGCGTGCCGACGTTCGACGTCACCTACATCACCATCTACACGGTCGCCCCGGTCAAAACCGTGGACGGCAGCCACGTGACGATCTGGGCCACCGGGCTGCACATCAAGATGACCCACCCGTCGCCGGGCCCGGGCGTTCCAACCCAGAGCGCGGAGTACGTGCTGGGCGAGGGCTTCGCCGACCTGCAGGTCGGAACCGGCGGAGCAGCTTTCGACTTCGGTGGCTTTGGGGGATTCGGCGCCGGTTTTGGCGACTTCGGCGGCTTCGGTGACCAGACAGGTGGGCCGGGCGGCCCGGGTTCGGGATTGAGCAACCTGGGCACGGCCCTGGCGGCCAACCGCATGCCGCTCGCGTTTATGTTCCTGACGCTCGAGGCCCTGCTGCTCGCCGCGGCCGCGGCGTGGGTGTGGGCCCGCAATACACCATTAGACAGGGTGCCCGACGAGGTCCTCTCGCCGTGATCGCCAGGCTCCGCCTGCCCCGAGCGCGGCCTCGAGCGCGCCGCTCGGTGCGCGCCTACTGCGAGGCCGACCGCTGGAGCTTCGACCCGCGCTACACGCAGGGAAGGTGCCCGATCTGCGGCTGGGAGCCGGAAAACGCGCCCAACGCTCCGGACTGGCTGGCACTCGCCAACCGCGTCGACTGGGACATCGTCGGACTGTTCTTGCTGGCCGACGTCCTGGTCTTGCTGGGCCTCATCGTGGCCAACGCGGCCGGCCTGTTTCCAGCCGGCCACTCATCGTTCGGCCTACCCTCGTCACCCGGCGGCGTGGCCAGCGGGCCACGCCTGCACTAGCTGACGGGGCTGGTCACCAGGCGGTAGCGATGCTCTGGGCGGCCGGGACCGCCGTACCGCATCGTGAGCTCTGCCCGGCCGAGCTGGCACAGGTGATCCAGGTACCGGCGCGCGGTGACGCGGCTCACGCCCGCCTCGTCGGCGACGGCGGTCGCCGGCAGACCTGACCGCGACCGGCCGAGGGCCGCCACGATCAGCTCCAACGTCGCGTCGGAAAGACCTTTGGGCAATGTTTCGGCGCGCGCGGTGCGCAGCGCCCCGAAGATGCGGTCCACGTCGCCTTGCTCGGCGCGGGCCAGACGCGTAATCCTGTCGCGGGCCGCCGCGTAGGACAGCAGCTTTTCCTCAAACGTCGAAAAAAGAAACGGCTTGATCAGGTAGTGGACGACGCCGCCGCGCATGGCGGCACGCAGGCTGTCCACGTCGCGCGCCGCCGTGATCGCGATGACGTCGACCGGTGTCTTTTCGTCCTCGCGCAGGCGCTGCAGCACCTCCAGGCCGCTCATATCGGGCAGGTAGATGTCGAGCAGGACCAGGTCGGGCTGCAGGTGGCCAACGCTTTGCAGCGCCTCGCCGCCCGTGTGCGCGCGTCCCACGACATGGAAGCTCGGCACGCGGTCGACATAGGCGCAGTGGAGGTCCGCGACCCTGAAGTCGTCGTCGACGACAAGTGTGCGGATCATCGCCCGGCAGCCACCTTCTGGGGTATACGCACCATGAAGAGTGCGCCGCCGTTGTTGACGACGGAGACGTCGCCTCCGTTTCGGCGCGCGACCTGGCGCACCAGCGCAAGACCGAAGCCGCGGCGCTTGCGATTCGGTCCGGCCTTGGTGCTGAAGCCCTCCTGGAAGATCTGCCCGTCGACACCATCCGGGATCCCCGAGCCGGAGTCGTGGACCTTGACCACGAGCTCTTCGTCCAGCTCGGTCACCGAGACGCTGACCCAGCGCCCATCGCTCGTGGCAGCCGCGTCGAGCGCATTGTCGATGAGGTTGCCGAGCAACGTGATCAGGTCTTCACTATCGAGCGCACTGCGGGTAACCACGGTGTCGTCGCTCACGCGCAGCTCGATCCCGCGCTCCGATGCGATCGCGGCCTTGGCGAGAAGCAGCGCCCCGAGCACGGGGTCGCCGACACGCTCCAGCAGCGACTCGGTCAGCTCCTGATGCACGTCCGACGTTTGCGCGATCAGCTTCATCGCCTCTTCGGGGCGGCCCAACTGCATCAAGCCGGCGATGGTGTGCAGGCGGTTCGCGAACTCATGCGCCTGCGCGCGAAGCGCATCGGTCAGGCTGTCGACGCCCAGCCCGCGCGCGAGCCCGGTGAGCTCGGTCGTGTCGCGCAAGGTGGCGACATGGCCGATCTCCCGGCCGCGGACGAGGATCGCCCGACGGCTCGCCACCAGGACGCGCTCGCCCGCCAGCAGCACCTCGTCTTCGTCCTTGAGTCCGCCTGACAGAAACTTCAGGAGCCGGCCCTGCGGCAGCACCTGCGCGACTTTTCGTCCGACACAATCCGTGGGCAGCGAGAGCAATCGCCTCGCCTGGTCGTTGGCGAGCGTGATGGTGCCGTCGCCGTCGGTCGCGATCGCGCCTTCATGGATGCCCTGCAGGCTTGCCTCTCGCTCCTCCAGGAGTCCGGCGATCTCGTAAGGCTCCAGTCCGAACGTCTGGCGCTTGAGACGGGATGCGAGCAGCATCGATCCGGCGACTCCAAGGCCAAGCGACAGGAGAACGGTCGTCGCAAAACCCGGCAGGTCCGCCAGAAGCTGCTGGCCGACCGTGTCTTCGAGGTACCCGACCGAGACCAGACCGATCACGTGTCCCTGGTTGAAGATCGGGGCCTTGCCTCGCGCGGACACGCCAAGCGTTCCCTTCTGCACCCCCACCCAGGTGTGTCCGGCAAGGACAGCCGAGGGGTCTTCGTCAACCGGCTTTCCGATCATCGCCGGGTTTGGATGTGAGTACCTGATGCCCTGCGCATCCGTGACCACCACGTAGCGCGCCCCTGTTGAACGCCGGACGTCTTCTGCGGCTCTCTGGATCGAGCCGTCGGGGTCGTGATTGAGGAGCGCATCCTGGATCGCGAGGTTCGTCGCGACGGATTCGGCAATCGCAAGCGAGCGCTGCTCGTACTGGCGGTCCAGCTCCTGGCCGGCCTGCCAGACGGCGGCGGCGGCGCCGATCAGCGCCGACAGCAAGATGATCGCGACCTGGAAAACCAGGATCTGGTAGGCCAGGGGAAGCCGGGTTTTCACGTGTGAGTCACACGTGATCGTAGTCCCTCGCCCGGAGGCCGTCCGGCGACCAAAACGACCAAAACGGCCACAACGACCGCATCCGTTGCCGCCGCGGGCGATTCCGCGGAAAGTCCCTATCAATGACTCCAGCCATCGAGCTTCGCGGTGTCACGAAGCGGTTTTTGACGCCTTCGGGCGGCGTCTACACGGCGCTGCGCGACCTCAACCTGACCGTCCAGCCGGGCGAGTTCTGCGCCGTGGTCGGACCGACAGGTTGTGGCAAGTCCACCACGCTGGCTTTGATCTCGGGCCTGGAGCCGGCCAGCGAAGGCGAGGTTCTGGTCCTCGGCAAGCCTGTGCACGGCATCGCGGAGGACATCGGGTACGTCTTCCAGACCGATGCGGTCTTCCCGTGGAAGACGGTGCTCGACAACGTCGCGGCTGGACCGCGCTACCACGGCCGGACGACCGGCCAGGCCAGGTCGATGGCGCGCGAGTGGATATCGCGCGTCGGCCTCTCCGGGTTCGAGGACCGGTACCCCTATCAGCTGTCCGGTGGCATGCGCAAGCGCGTCGCCCTCGCGCAGAGCCTGATCAACGAGCCGCAGATCCTGCTCATGGACGAGCCCTTCAGCGCCCTCGACGTGCAAACACGAGCGCTGATGGAAAACGAGCTCCTGTCGCTGTGGGCTAACACCCGCGCGTCGGTTGTTTTCGTCACGCACGACCTCGAGGAAGCGATCGCGTTGGCGGACCGCGTGTTTGTCATCAGCGCCGGGCCGGGGACGGTGAAGGCCAACTACCCGGTGCCGCTGTCTCGACCGCGCAACGTGACCGAGATTCGCATGCAGCCGCAGTTCAGCCAGATCTACGGCGAGATCTGGAACGACTTGAGGGACGAAGTTCTCGTGAGCTATGAGCGTCAGAAACTTAGCGGCGCGGCTTGAGGTGACGGCGCCCAGCAGCGCGCCAGGGAACCCCGCCCCAATCACGGATCTGTCGGCGCTGCGCATTCGCGCGCGCCGCAGGCGGCAGCTCAACATCTACGGGCTGCGTGTGCTGGTCGCCGTCCTCGTGCTCGGCAGCTGGGAGCTGACGACCCGCATCGGCATCGTCGACCAGTTCTTCTTCGGACAGCCGTCCGGGATCGCCAGGCAGCTCTGGATCTGGATCACCGAGGAGACGGCGTTGGGCCCCCTCTGGCAGCAGGTGCTGGTCACGATGGAGGAGACGGTGCTCGGATTCATCGTCGGCACCGTCCTCGGCGTCGTGATAGGCGTGCTGCTGGGGCGGAATCGCCTCCTGGCCGACGTCTTCTCGATCTACATCAAGGCCGCCAACGCCATCCCGCGCGTGGTCCTCGGAGCCCTGTTCGCGATCTCGCTCGGACTGGACATTCGCTCCAAGGTTGCGACCGCGGCCATCCTCGTCTTCTTCGTCGTGTTCTTCAACGCCTTCCAGGGCGTGCGCGAGGTGGAACGCAACCTCATCGCCAACGCACGCATCCTGGGCGCGGACGATCGGAGACTGACGACCGAGGTGATCATCCCCTCCGCGCTCAGCTGGATCATCGCGAGCCTTCACATCAGCTTCGGCCTGGCGTTGGTCGGTGCCGTGGTGGGCGAGCTCTTCGGGGCCACCCAGGGTGTCGGGGAGCTGATCTACAGCGCCGAGCACAACTTCAACGCCAACGGAGTTTTCGCGGGGATGCTGCTGCTCGCCGCCATGGCGCTGCTGGCGGAAGCAATCATCACCGCCCTCGAGAACCGCCTGGTCAGATGGCGCCCACCCGCAGTCGGCAGCGAAGTCCAGATTTAGGAGGAGGCGTATGCGCGTATTCATCCGTCCGTTGTTGTTCGTCCTGACCGGGGTGTTCGTCCTCACCGCGTGCGGGGGCAGCACAGCCGCACCAGCGACGCAGGACAACTCGCCGGCCGACGTGAAGATCATGGTCGGCGGGCTCAACAAGCAGATCTACATTCCGAACAAGCTCGCCGAGATCCTCGGGTACTTCAAGGAGCAGAACCTCAACGTCACGCTGATCGACGAAGGTTCGGGCCAGGCGTCTGAGGAAGAGGTCATCGCCGGCAACGTCGATGCCGGCTCTGGTGCATTCAGCCACGTCCTCGAGCTGCAGCCCAAGGGCAAGTTCATGCAGCAGGTGGTGCAGTTCCAGATCGCGCCCGGCGAGGCCGAGATGGTCGATGCAACCAAAGCGGGCACGATCAAGTCCGCCGCCGACCTCAAGGGCAAGAACCTGGGCGTGACCTCGATCGGCTCGGGCACGCACACCATCAGCCTCGCGCTGCTCGGACGCGCAGGGCTCTCCGGCACCGACGCCAAGTTCGTGGCGGTGGGCGCGGGCAACACTTTCATCGCCGCCATGCAGCAGCACGTGATCGACGCGGGCATGACAACCGAGCCGACGATCTCGCGCCTGATCAAGACGGGCACCGGCAAGGTGCTGATCGACCTTCGCACGCCGGCCACGACGCGCGCAGCGCTTGGTTCGGACTACCCGTTCATCGGCATCTTCATGATGTCGAGTTACGTGAGCAGCCACAAGGGCGTCGTCCAGCGCCTGGTCAATGCGTACGTCAAGACGCTGAAATGGATGAAGTCACACACCGCAGCTGAGATTGCGGACAAGATGCCGGCCGACTATTACGCCGGTGACAAGGACATGTACGTGACCGCCCTTGACGGTCAGAAGGACTCGTTTACGGCCGATGGCAAGATGCCGCCGGCGGGCGCACAGAACGCGCTCGATATCGAGCTCAAATACGTGAAGGACATGAAGGGCGCCACGGTCGACCTTGCGAAGACCTACACGAACGACTTCGCCAGCGCCGCCAAGTAACCGCACCAACAGGGGGCCGGCTGAACCCGGTCCCCTATTTCTTCTTCAGCTGCACCTCGAAGCCGTCGCCTGACGGGGTCACCTCGACATCGCCGGCCTTGATCTTCACGCCGCTTGCGGTGCGCGTCGCGAGGACCGGACCTTCGAAAACCAGCTCGTCAAACCGCCAGTCCACTTTCTCGCTGCGCGGGCGGCCGTGCTTGCGCATGCGGACGATGACGCCTTGCGGGCTGCGCCAAACGCCTTCGCCCGAGGGCTTGAAGCCGCGCGTGACGAGCTCCCCGAGTTGGTCCGGAACGGTCTCGGGAGGAGGTTTCGACGCCGGCCAGACCACCGGCTTTTCCCTGGAAGCGCCGGGCTGTGGAAGGACTCGCAGGTTGGGCCTTCTCTCTCGCGCCTGCTCCAACGACAGACGGAGGAGCTCGGAGCCTTCTTCCTGGGCAAAAAAGGCGCCGGAGATGCGTGCCTGGTCCTTCGATCGCCGGATGCAGTTCGCGCAATCCGGTTCCGCATCGACAGCCGCGTAGGAGCCATCGCCGAGCGTCTGGCCGCACAGAGTCGTGACGGGGCCCGAGCGGGGGACCCTGGGGGTGAGATGGATCCGTCCGCCGGACTTGCGGCGGACCGACTCCAATTTGACCTTGTGAGTGCCCACAGAGGTAAATGATGACAACGCTCAACGCGCTTCAAGACCCCGGGTGGAGGCGACGGGTACACGCCGAGCAGTGGGCGCTTACTTATCACAGCCGTGAGCCTCCTGATCCTGCCCCCCGCCCGAACAAGCCTTCGTCGCTCAGCGATTCAGCTGGCGGAGGAGCTGCACTTCGACCCGCGGGCCGCCCGGCGTGCGGTCGCGGCCTGGGAGCGAGATGCCAACCGAGCGCCGTCGCGAGGACTCCTGGTTCGCAGCGACCTGCCTGGGCTCAACGCCGCCGACGTCCGGCGGGCGCTGTCGGGCCTGCCGTCACCCGGTGACTACCGGTTGGTGATCAAGCCGCTCCGGTACCGGACCCGGCCCCACCTTGCGGGCCTGTGCGAGTTCGACGTGGGACGGATCGTCGTCAGCGTTCCTGAACCCTTCCGGCCCTTTGCCGAGCTCGTCTACGTCAACGCCAGGCGCAAGCCGGGCGCGGTGATGAAGTTCGCCTGGCTGTCCGAGAAGGCCCGGTTTCGGACCCGGCGCGACGTGCTGCGGTTCGTGTACCTCCACGAATGGCTGCACTGGTATCTGCGCGAGATGCAGGGCCGGCGGTCGGGCGCGGAGACCGCGTGCGACAGGTTTGCGCTGCGCAACTTCCGCC
>VBGV01000134.1 GCA_005880755.1 Chloroflexota bacterium | reverse complement strand
CAGTGGCGCGCAAGGACCGACATGAAGTGTTCGCGAGTGCCGTCTTTCAGGTGCAGCATGCCGGCCCACAGCCCGGTGGCGCCGGCGGCCCGAGCGGCTTTGACGACGGCTTCGAGCTGCTCCGGCCGGTCGGAGAGCCCGGGCAGGATGGGGGCCATCCCGACGCCGACGTCGATCCCCGCCGCCACCAGCTTTTCGATGGCGCGCAGCCGCTGGCGGGGGTGCGCCGTGCCAGGTTCCGTCTTGCGCCAGATGTCGTCGTCCAGCGTGGGGATGCTGAAGGTGATGTGGAGCTCGGCCCGCCGCGCGAGGCCGGCGAGCACGTCGATGTCGCGGACGATCATCGGCCCGCGGGTGATCATCGCGGCCGGATTCGAGAAGTCGCGCAAGACCTCGAGGCACCGCCTGGTCAGGCGGTACCTACCTTCGGCGGGTTGGTAGGGATCGGTGGCCGCCCCTATGACGACCGCCTCTTTGCGCCACGAGCGGCGCGAGAGCTCGCTACGCAGCACAGCGGCGACGTTGGTTTTGATCCGGACGGTGCGGCCATAGCGATCGTCGGATGGGCGGTCCGCGCGAAGCTCGAAGGCGCGGACGTAGCAAAAGGAGCAGCGGTGCTCGCAACCTGTATACGGGTTGAGCGACCACGAAAAGCCCATGTTCTTGACCGGGTTGAGCGCTGACTTGCAGTCGACCTCGACGTAGTCGACGTCAACGAGCCTGGGCTCCAGGGCAGCCACTTCGCAATCTTAGAACAAACGTTCGGTGGCCGGTTAGTGCCACGCCAGCTTGACGTCCGACCCCGGCGCTTCGCCGATCGGCCGTCCCTTGCCCAGCCGGCGCCCGAGCCGAACCAACGACGACGGGCAAAAGTCGTTGAGCACGCACTCCTCGCACCGCGGCCGGCGCGCGAGGCAGACCCTGCGTCCGTGCAGGATCAGTCGCAGGGACAGCGCCGTCCACTCCTCTTTGGGCACCATGGCGCAGACCTGGTACTCGATCTTCACCGGGTCCTTCGTCGCCACCAACCCGATCCGATTCGTCAGCCGCGTCACATGCGTGTCGACGGCAAACCCGGGCGAGTCGAAACCCGCGCCGAGGATCACGTTTGCCGTCTTCCGGCCGATGCCGGGGATCTTGATCATGTCCTCCATCGTCTTCGGCACCTGACCACCGAACAGCTCGACCAGGGCCCGGCTCGCCGCGATGATGCGCCTGGTCTTGAGGCGGAAGAAGCCGGTCGGCTTGATCAGCGTCTCGATCACCGCCGGATCGGCGGCCGCGAGGTCCTCGGCGGTGGGATAGCGCCGGAACAGCTCCGGCGTGACGAGGTTCACGGAGCGGTCGGTCGTCTGCGCGGAAAGAATCGTCGCGATGAGGAGCTGGAACGGGTTCTCGTATTTCAGCTCGGTCTCCGCCTGGTACAGGTCGCGCAAGCGGTCGGCCGTCAGCAGCGCTCGCTTCTTCGCCCCACGCGGAGGGCGCGGCGTCATCCACGATGGCTTGCGCTTGGGGGTTGGTTTTGGCTTAGGAGCCAAGCAGCCTGCGCGCTACCGCCGCGACTTGATTTCCGTCCGCGCGGCCGGCAAGGCGGGTGGTTGCCGCTTTCATCACGAGGCCGAATCCTTTCGGACCATCGGGCTTGACCTCCGCGATCACGGCGCGCACCTCGGCCTCGATTTCCAGCTCGCTCAGCGACGCAGGCAGGAAGCCTCGCAGCAGTGCCAGCTCGGCCTCCTCACGCCGGGCCGAGTCCTCGCGGCCCGCCTTGCGGTACACACCGATTGCCTCCTCGCGCCGCTTGACCTCTTTGCGAGCGACGCGCTGGACCAGCTCGTCATCAATCCTTCCCACGGCCGAGCCCTCCTTGCTCGCTCGAACCAGCTCGCTTTTAAGCAGGGAAAGCGTGCCTAGCGCAACATCGTCGCGCCGCATGCGTGCGTTGACCATTTCCGACTGAATGCGGTCATAAAGGGTCACTGTCGCGATTGTCACACATGGACCGATCCCCGATAATCGGCGCCTATGGCCTACCTCCTGGCCGGCCCGCTGGTCGCGATCGTCGGCATCGTGGCGGTCTTTTTTGTGCTGCGCCGCAAGTCGGTGGACAAGCGCTCGATGTATTCAGCCAGGCGTTCGCAGATCGAACACAAGGTCCGCGCGGCGAGGCAGCGGACCATGGCTCCGCACGGCCGCTCCGAGAAGCCCTCCCAGCCGGATCCAGCCGCCCAGTCCCCGTTGGCAGCCACGCAAGTCCAGGAGACCGCCACCACGTGGCAGGCGCCCGCGTACGAGCCACCACCATCCGCCCGACCCGCGCCCGTTCCGCCGCCACGACACGAGGAGCCCGCCGCACCGCCGCCCTGGGAGCAGCCGAGCACTCCCGCACCGGCTCCGAGCAGTTTCGACTACCCCGCTGAACCGGCGCCTGCGCTGCCGCCGGAACCGTTCCGTCCCGCCCCCGAGCCCACGCCGATGCCGTCGCCTAGCGAGCCTGCCTGGACGCCCGCGCCCCGGCCTGCCGAACCGATGCCGCCCGCGGAGCCCGTGGCACCCGCTGCGTCAGCCACCGCGGCCGGCGCGTGGTCCGTCGTCAGCACGAGCAAGGACGGGGCTGTCGCGCAGCCGGAGTCCAAGAAGAAAGACAAGGGCGGCGCGCCGACCTCATCGTGGCAGCTGGCCTCTGGCGACGCCCCGGGGCTCGAAGCTGAAGAGCCCGATGCCAAGCGGTCCGCTGGAACGTTGATGGCGTTGGCCCAGTACGCCATCCTGGTCGTCGGCCTGGTGATGGTGCTCATCGGCGTCCTCGTCATGGTCGCCAACTCACACGTGACTTAGCCGCAGCACAGACTCGGCAAGCGAACGCCCTCCGTCGCGCATCACGGTGTCGCAGACGATCGTGCGATATCCAAGCTCTTCGACCGCCCCGAGAAGATCGCCGTCGCGTTCGTCGAGCACAAAGCTCGCCGCAACGTCTTGGTACATACGCGCCACCTCGACAGCATCCGGTGGATGGCCGAGCGCGCGCATCATCTCGGCGGTCGGCCCCTTGAGGGCGAGCCCTCCGACGATCGGGGTCACTGCTACGGTGTGCTCCCGCCGCAACAGTTGGCGGGTGAGGAGCAGGATCGGCGCGATCGAGATCAGCGGGTTCGAAGGCCCGATGATCACGAGGTCGGCCGCCGCCAACGCGCTCGCCACCTCGATCGACGGCCGCGCGGTCGCCCCACCGGCGAAGTCGATCGCGCGCAGCCGCGGTTGCAGCCGTTCGCGGACGAAGTACTCCTGGAATGCGAGCTCACCGAGCTCGGTGGTGAAACGCGTGCGCACCGGCTCATTCGTCATCGGGAGGACGCGCGCCTCGACGCCGAACCGCAAGCACAGCTCGAGCGTCGCCTCTGTAAGCGTCTTTCCCCGCCGCAGCATGTCGGCGCGCAACAAGTGCGTGGCCAAGTCCCTGTCGCCGATGCGAAACCACGTGTCCTCGCCGGCTTGCGCGAGCCTTTCGAGCACGCGAAAGGTGTCGTCCTTGATCCCGTAGCCGGCTTTGTCGTTGAAGACGCCGGCCAGCCGGTAGATCACCGCGTCCACGTCCGGACAGACGAGGAGCCCCCAGAACTCGTCGTCATCGGCCGTGTTGGCGATGACGGTCAGCTCGTCGCGAGGCGCAACCGCCCGGATTCCGGCGGCGAGCGCGGCGCCGCCCGTCCCCCCCGCCAGCACGACGACGTTCAGCGGAAGAGGTCCTCCGCTTGGGGACGGATCAGGTCCCGTCCGGTCCCCCGGCCCGTCAACCGAAGGCCGCGCGCGATCACCGCGGGCGTGCGGTCGGTCTTCCCCATCACAAGACCGGCGCTCGCGGCGACCTCGTCGGCGACCGCGAGCACGGTCGCGTGCAGCGGATTCCCGTCGTCGTCCGGCGTGCCCCGAAGGTCGATCACCGCCGGCAGCCCGGCGACCCCAAGCGCCACGTTCACGATCCCGAGCCTCCAGGGCCGGCCGAAGGTGTCCGAGACGATGACGCCGACGTCGGCCCCCGCAAGGTCGCGCAACCGAGCCCGCAAGCGCGCGGCGCTGGCGTCTGGATCGAGCGGCAAGAGGGTGAGCGTATCGCGGCCGCCGACGTTGGAGTGGTCGACTCCGGCGTTCGCGGAGACGTAACCGTGTCGAGTCTCCGTGATCAGGACGCGCTCCGAGCGAAGCACGCGCACGCTCTCGTCGAGCACCACCTGGACCATTCGGGGATCCGGCTTCGCGACCAACCGGCCCGCGATCTGCACCGCCTCCGCGCCGGCGGTCACGTCGTTCAGGTCGACAATCCGGCCCTCCGCCTTGGACACCACCTTCTGCGCCACCACCAGCACGTCACCGGCTTCGAAGCGTGCGCGGGCGGCAATCAGTTCGGCCAGGTCGTCTCCAGGCCTCACCTCGGGCAGCCCTTCGACACCGAGCAGCTCGAGTCGCTTCACACCGCGCGGCTGAAACGATCCAGGTCGGAAGGTTCGTCGAGGTCCAATGCCATCGCGTCCGAGTGATGGATGACGAACTCCACTCCTTTGGTTTCGGCCTCGTCGCGGAACTTCGCCAGGGAGTCGCCGCCAAAGTGCATGCCGATCGCGTCCGGCGGCCGCAGGTACAGCGCGTTGGTCCCGCCGCGGCCGATGGCCGGCACGGCGACGGCGACCGGCGGCTGGAGCCGGCCCGCGGTGCGAAGCAGATCGCGAACCGCGTCGTGGGTGACAAGCGGGAGGTCGCTCGAGAGCAGCAACACCGCGTCCGCCCCCTGGGCGACGGCACGCGCGAGGCCACGTTCCGCCGCGACGTTCTGCCCTTCTTCGCGCGGCTCCAGAAGGACGTCGGCGCCCCATGCGGCCGCCACCTCCGACACCTCCTCACCCCCCGCCACGACCAGCACGTGGTCGCCGGCGGTCGCCGCGCGAACCGCGAGCAAGGCGTTGCGCCGCGCGAGCGCGCGGCGGGACTTGGTCCCCAGCGCGGGCCGAAGCCGCTGCTTGGCCGAGTCGAAATCCTTGATCAGGACGATGACCCAGGTCTTCATGCCCACCGCTCGCGAATCCTCGGCAAGACCTGCGATCCGTACAGCTCGAGGAATCGGGCCTGCCCGTCGCCAGGTGCGTGAAAGACCAGGTGATTGAAACCGAGCTCGAGGTAGGGTCGGAGCTGTTCGAGGTGCTCATCCGGGTCGTCGGAGACGAGCCAGCGACGGTGAGCGACATCCTCCACGGTCTTGGCGAGACGCTCCATCTCACGCGGATCGTCGATGCCGGCCTTCGCCTCGGCCGGCAAGGCAAGCGCGGCCCAGATCTTCGTGTCTTCCATGGCCCGTTTGCGATCGGTGTCGTAAGAGACCTTGACCTCGATCATCCTGTCGAGCTCGCTCGCATCGCGGCCGGATTCCTTGGCGCCATCGCTGAACGACGGGAGCAACTGCTCGGAGTAGAGCTCCATTCCCTTGCCTGACGTGCAGATCAGGCCATCACCTGCGCGGCCCGCGTACTTCGCCACCTGAGGGCCGCCCGCTCCGATGTAGATCGGAACCGGCTTTTCAGGGCGGTCGTAGATCGTCGCGTTGCGCGTGTGGTAGTAGTCGCCGTCGAACGTCACCGACTGCTCGGTCCACAGCCCGCGGATGAGCCGCACCGCCTCACGCAGGCGGGCGAAGCGCTCCTTGTTGTCCGGCCACTCGATGCCGAGCGCGCCCTCGTTGAGATGCTCGCCGGTGCCGACCCCGAGGATCATGCGCCCGGGATGGAGCGAACCCAACGTGCCGAAAGCCTGCGCGACGATCGCGGGGTGATAGCGAAACGTCGGCGTCACGACCGAGGTGCCAAGGGCGACTTTGCCGGTGCGCTCGCCGGCAGCGGCCAGCCATGCGAACGCGAATGGCGCGTGCCCGTCGGAGTGGCGCCATGGCTGGAAATGGTCGCTGACGAACACCGAGTCGAACCCGTTCGCTTCGGCCGCGACAGCGAAGTCGAGGAGCTGGCGCGGGCCGAACTGCTCGGCCGAAGCCTTGTACCCGAGCTGCAACTTGGGACGCAATCAGCTGCGCCTGCTGTAGCGCTTCCAGCTGAACGCGACGCCGCCGATTGCCGCAGCGACGATGACCACCAGGAGCGCGATGAGGCTGTGGCCGTCGAAGCTGGCGACTCCCGCCGCGGTGAGCAGCACGAACGCGCCCAGGGCCACCAGCATCATCACCACGAGCACGACCGCCCGGTGGATCTTCATGGTCTCGCGTAGCTTACCGGCCATGGAACCAGCGCCGGTTCTACGCCTGGGAACGGTGACGTCGACCCAAGACGTCGCGCGCGACCTGGCGGTCGGTTCGATCGTCGTGGCCGACTACCAGACCGGAGGTCGCGGCCGCCTCGAGCGGCGTTGGGTGTCGCCGGCTCGCACGGCCCTGCTCGTGTCTTACGTGCTGGAGCCGAACCCGCTGCTGAGCCTCGCCGCCGGCGTGGCCGCGGCCGAAGCTTGCGGACCGGACGTGCGGCTGAAATGGCCGAACGACCTGCTCCTGGACGGCCGCAAGGTCGGAGGCATCCTGGTCGAGACGACGCCGCAGAAGGCGATCTGCGGCGTCGGAGTCAACCTGACGTGGGCACCCCAAGGCGCCGCCCAGCTGGGCCGGCCGCGCGAAGAGGTGTTCGAGCGGCTGAGCGAGGAGATCGCAGTGTGGGTTGCAGCGCCGGCCGACCAGGTCCTTGCGCGCTGGCGTCAGCTTTCAGCCACACTCGGCCGGCGGGTGCGGATCGAGGTGCCGGGCCAGGTGATCGAAGGCGTCGCCCAGGACCTGGGGCAGCGCGGCGAGCTGATCGTCGACGGCGTGGCCTACGTGGTTGGCAGCGTCACGCACCTATGAGGCGCGCGATCTCCGGCAGCACTTCACCGGACCGGCCATGGATGACGACCGCGGCGAACCGATCGAACGGCGTCGGCTCGGCGTTGATCACGATCAGCCGCGCGCCTGACCGGATCGCCACGAGCGGAACGTCAGCGGCCGGATAGACGACCAACGACGAACCAACCACGAGCATCACGTCGGCCTGACGCGCCAGATCGAAAGCCTCGTTGATGGCATCGGTGGGCATCGGCTCGCCGAAAAGGACCACCGTTGGTTTGAGGAACGTCCCTCCGCAGTTCGGGCAACGCGGCGGCATCTCCACCTCGAGACGCGCCTGCACGTCAGCCCTTGGTTCGAGCTTGCCGCATTCGAGGCACCGCACTGTGCGGCCCGAACCGTGCAGCTCGATGACACGCCTACTGCCAGAGACCTGATGCAGCCCATCTGTGTTCTGCGTCACGACAGCGACCAGATGTCCCGCGGCCTCCATCGCCGCGAGCGCATCGTGCCCCGCATTGGGTCGGGCGGACAGCGCGACCGTGCCTCGCTCCTTGGACACCCTCCAGTAGGACGCGGGGTCGGCCAGAAAGCTGTCGATGGAAGAAACCTTCACCGGGTCGTACTTCGTCCACAGGCCGCCCTCGCCGCGAAACGTCGGGATCCCGCTCTCCGCCGAGACGCCCGCTCCCGTGAGCACAACTGCGTGATGCGCCGTCGCAAGAAGCGCCGCAGCCCGTTCCACCATCAGGCGAAAACAGACTGCATTGCATGGCCCGTGTCGAATGTCCAGTTCGTCACGCCGGTTTGAGCAAGAGTGACCACGAACAGCCCTGCAGCCGTGGCGCGGAAATCGCGGACCATCTCGCCGCTATGGTAGGTACGGTGGCCGGGCTCGTCCCCGAATCGCGTCGCATGGTGTTCCTGTACGTGGCCGCCGGCGCTGTTTTCGCCACCATTGCCGCCCGCGGAGTGACGGTGCCGCTGTACGCGCACGACCTGGGCGCGAGTCGTTTCGAAGTCGGCGCGCTCTTCTCCGTGGCGACGATTGCCGCGGCGCTGCTCTCGCTGCCCTCAGGCTTGCTGGTCGATCGGTTCGGCGCCCGCACGCTGCTCGGCGTGTCGCTCGCCGCCACGGCCATCTCGCAGCTCGCCACGGCCTTCACGTTCAGCGTGCCTCCCCTCTTCCTTTGGCAGATCGTGGGCGGGCTCGCCGCAGGGGCTCAGCAGTCGGCGCTGTTCAGCGCCGTCACTGAATCAGTTTCGAGAGGGCGCCTGGGCCGCGCGATGGGCTGGCTGACCCTCTCCATGCAGGTAGGCTTCACCCTCGGGCCTGCCATCGCCGGCCTCGCGCTCAAGTGGATCGACCTGCGGACCGACATCGCGGTCACGACTGCGCTGATGGTCTTCACCATTCCAGGCGCCCTGGCAGCGAGCCGGACGCGCCAGCACACCGGACAGGGCCTCGCCCTGCGCGAGCCGTTGAGAGCGCTGGCGAGGCAGGCGGCCTTCGTGCCGGTGACGATCGGGCTCATCGGCATGACCCTGATCTGGGGCACTTTCGGCGCCTTCGCCCCGATCTTCGCCAGGGAGGCACTCGGCCTTCCGAGCTTCCAGGTCGGCTTGCTGCTCGGCCTGCAAGCGGTGTTCAACGCCGGGTCACGGCCGGTGGCCGGACGGCTCGTGGACCGCGCCCGGCGCCGGTGGCCGATCGTGCTTGTCGGCGTGATCGTGTGGTCGGCCGCAATGGTCATCCTCGGCCACCTCACCGGGTTCCTGGTGCCCGCGATCGTGATCGCCATCGGCACTCCTTTCATCGCCACGTCGTTCGTGGCCATCGGCGTCGTGTTCGGGGATCTGTCCGGGGCGTCCACGCGCGGGGTCACGATGGGCATGTACGGCACCGTGCTTTTCCTTGGCCTTTCCGCAGGACCGCTGATCTTCGGTCCGTTCATCCAGGGATACGGCTATGCGGCCGGTTTCACCGCGTGCGCCGCGGTCGCCGTGGCGCTGGTGCTCGTGATGGCGGCGATGCAGGCCCAGCCGTTGCGGCGGCGTACAGCGCCAGCACCTCTCGGTGACTCGGAAACGCAACCGGCGGCAACCCGTCAGGCCTGAAGACACCGACCTCGAGCATCTCCGGTCCTGCGCTCAACGTCTCACCAGCCACCACGCGGCCGCGATACGCAATGCCAACGATGCTGGATGCGGTCGTCTTCGCGACGTGGTAGACACCGAGCAGAGCGATCAGCTGGACCTCGACGTTGATCTCTTCGCGGCACTCGCGGACCGCTGCAGCTGCGGGATCTTCGTCGTCGTTGACGAATCCTCCTGGAAGGCACCATTCGCCATAGGCCGGTTCGATCGCCCGACGGCCGAGCACGATTCCCCCATCCGCCTCGACGACGACCGCCGCGGCTACCTTCGGGTCCCGCCACAGCACGTAGCCGTCGTTGGCACAGGCTTCGAGCTCGCGGCCTTCGATGCTTCGCAGCTCGAGCGGTGCGCCGCAGTTGACGCAGAAGTGCCCCACGATCGGCAGATTAGACCGGTTCCGCTTCCGCCTTGGTCGCGTGCGCCTTGGGAGCCGGAGCATTCATGTCGGCGACGCGGACCTGGTTGCGCCCACCTTGCTTGGCGGTATACAGCGCCTGGTCGGCGCGGTCGATGAGCTGCATGAACAGCGCCGGCTCACTGGTCGCGGCCACGCCGACGCTGATGGTGAGCTTCAGGCCACCGGGAAAAGTTGCGGCCGCGACCTTGGCGCGAATGCGCTCAGCCAGAGTGCGTGCACCGGGCTCGGTCGTTTCGTGGAGGATGAGCCCGAACTCCTCGCCTCCGTAACGAGCGCAAACGTCGGATTCGCGCGCACCGGTTTTCAGGATCTGGGCCAGCTCTGCAAGCACGGCGTCGCCGTTCAGATGCCCGTACGTGTCGTTGACCTGCTTGAAGTGGTCGAGGTCGATCATGAGAAAAGCGATCGCGTTGTGGTGGCGGCGAGCCCGCTGCATCTCCTTCAAGAACTCCTGGGCAAGCGCGCGCCGGTTGGGCAGCTTGGTGAGCTCGTCGGTGAGGGCGTTCTCCTCCTGGGCCTGGAACAGCTGCGCGTGGCGGATGGCGATCGCCGCCTGCGAAGCGACTCCGTTGAGCAGGTCGGCCTGGTCCTCCGACAGCTCCCTCCAGGCGTTCAGGTAGAGCTCCATCGCGCCCATCAGCTGTCCCGATCGCACGATCGGCACCACCAGCGCGTGCTGCGGATGCCCGCCCGCGTCCAGGCCAGGCGCGGTGTGCTCGTCGAGCCCGACGACCAGTGGCCGCATCACGGAAAGCGCGGTGCTGAGCGGCTCCTCGTCGATCTTGCGCATGCCGCCGCGGGCGCGGGTGGTCAGGTTGTAGGAAGCCTCGCGGTACATCTCGGCCTTGCCGGTTCGGACGAGGTACATCGCGCCCGCGACGGCGCCCATGATCCGTCCGGCGTGGGTCAGCGCGACGTTCAGCACCTCTTCCAGCGCGAGCGAGGAGTTGACTGCGGAGGCGATCGCAAGCAGGAGGGCCGCCCGGTCGCGCGCGCCGCTCTCGTCGGCCAGCGCGGCCTCGAGCTCACGCGCCGTGCCGCGCAGGCGCATCAGGGAGATTGTCAGCAGGACGAAGGCGACGACCAGCAGGACCGAGACGACGAGCAGTACGCCCGCGGGTTCCAAGTGTCGTGCCCCTCCTGGCGGCTAAGTTCGGATAGGTTAACGCGGCAACCTGAGCCTTGGTTCGATAAAGGGCGCGGGTGAGGACAGCGTCCTCCCCCGCAGAACCCCCTCCTCTCCCCGGCGACGCTGGGAGGCGTTTGGTAGGCAACGCTGGGAGAAAGGCGCGGGTGAGGACAGCGTCCTCCCCCGCGGAACCCCCTCCTGCTCCCAAGGAGCGCTGGGAGGCGTCTGGAAAACCACTCCGGGGGACGGCCGGAGTGAATCCGGCCTTAGGCTCCACTCCGCCTAGAGGCGCGGGTGAGGACAGCGTCCTCCCCCGCGGAACCCCCTCCTCTCCCCGGCGACGCTGGGAGGCGTTTGGTAGGCAACGCTGGGAGACGGCCGGAGTAAATCCGGCCTCAGGCCGCACCTCGTCTCTGAATGAGGGCGCGGGTGAGGACAACGGGCTCCGCTCCGCCTAGAGGCGCGGGTGAGGACAGGCGTCCTCCCCCGCGGGACCCCCTCCTCCTCCCAGACGACGCTGGGAGGCGTTTGGTAAGCGACGCCGGGGGGACGGCCGGAGTGAATCCGGCCTTAGGCTCCACTCCGCCTATCAACTAATGCGGGCTATACTCGGCCGGAACTGGAGCCGCTTTCTTTCGATGAGCTTCCTCTGGGCGGCGAATGGACGACCCGCCGCCGCACCGTCTCCGAAGCCGAGATAGCGCTGTTTGCCGGCGTCGCCGGCGACCTGTCGCCCCTGACCATCGACTCGGCCGGTGACGGCCGCCGGGAGGCGCCGCCGGCGCTCGTGGTGGCGATGGCGGTCGGCCTGGGCTCGGTCGACACGCCGGTGCCCGCGGTGGCCGAGTGGGAATGGCTGAACTGGAAGTTCCCCCGCGCTGTCCGCGCTGGCGACACGATCTACGCCCACTGGATGCTCACCCAGAAGCGGCCGCCGGTGGGCGGCGCCCCGTCTTCGATCGTCGTCTGGAGGGTCGACGTCCACACCGCCGATGGCGCGCTCTGCGCCGAGGGCGAGGTCGGCGCCAAGGTCAGGCGGAACGTGGTCGCCACGCGCGAGCGGGCGCAGGAACCGGCGACCTCGCCGGCGGCGTCCGCGAGCGGCCCGAGACGTCGCCGCCGCAGATCGCGAGTCTCCAATGGAGTGCTTCCAGAGCCGCCACCCGTGGCCGCTCCTCCCGCCGGGTCGGCCAAACCGGAACGCGCGGCGGGACCTTCGCGGCGAAGACGGCGCCGGCGCTCGTCCGGGTCTGGAGCGCGGGACGAAGAGCACGAGCCGCGAGCGGCTCACACCCCCGAGACCGCAGCCGCTCCGGCGGCGGCCGCTCCCCCAGCCGCCCCCCCGCCGCGGTCCGGCAGGTCGAGGGGTCTGGGCACCGTCCTGCGCCGCTTGCGCGGGACGAGCTAGGGCGGGGCTTCCAGCGCCTCCAGGTACTCGACCACCCGCCGCGTGAGCTGCGTCGGGGTTGAAGCCCCGCTCGTCACGCCAACCTTTTTGGCCCCTTTGAACCACTCGATGTCGAGCTCTTCGAGGTCGTCGACGAGGTAGGCAGGTTTGTGGCCCAATTTCTTGACCACCTCGACCAGGCGTAGGGAGTTCGATGAGCGCGGACTGCCGACCACGATCACGAGGTCGACTTCCCTGGCCGCCTCGACCGCCGCTTCCTGGCGCTCCTGCGTGGCGCGGCAGATCTCGTTGTAAACCTCGGCCTGCGGGAAGCGC
>VBGV01000133.1 GCA_005880755.1 Chloroflexota bacterium | reverse complement strand
TCGCAGTCGGCGGCAGCACCTGTCTAGGATGCGCGAAGCATGGACTTCGGCATCGAGGGCAAGGTGGCGCTGGTCACCGGCGCGACCAAGGGCATCGGTCTCGGCATCGCGCTGGCGCTGGCCCGCGAAGGCGCGCGCGTGTCGGTCGTGGCCCGCACCGAAGCCGATGTCAAACGCGTGGCCGATGAGATAGATGGATTCGGCGTCGCCGCCGACGTCTTGACCGAAGATGGCTGCAAGAGATCGGTCGAGGAAACCGAGGCCAAGCTCGGGCCCATCGAGATCCTCGTCAACAACTTCGGCGCACGGGCAGGCAGTTCGTGGAGCGACACCGGGCACAAGGAATTCGAAAGGGCATTCGAAGGCAACGTCGTCGTCAGCGCCCGCATGACCAAGCGAGTCCTGCCCGGAATGCTGAAAAACGGTTGGGGCCGCATCGTGGTCATCACGTCGGTGTGGGGCCGCGAGGCCGGCGGAGCGCCCGCCTACAACGCGGCCAAGGCCGCCGAGATCAGCATGGTCAAGTCGCTCGCCAGAGAGGTCGCATCAAAAGGAGTCACGGTCAACGCCGTGGCGCCGGGCTCGATTTTGTGGGAAGGCGGCGGATGGCACCGCCGGCAGCAAGCCGATCCACAAGGCATCGCGGAGTTCGTCAGAAACGAGATGCCGATGGGCCGCTTCGGCACCGTCGATGAGGTCGCGAACGTGGTCGCGTTCGTCTGCTCAACACAGGCCAGCCTGCTCACCGGCGCCTGCATCAACGTCGACGGCGGCCAGTCGAGGTCCAACATCTGACGAGGACACGGATGCGAACCCTGGCCCTGGTGGTGCTCCTCGCGTTGGTTGCCGCATGCTCGCAGTCCGCGCCTGCGCCGACGACTCCGAGTCCAACCGACCGGACCGGCAAGATCGGCGCCGCGGCCTACGAGATTGTGGTGCCCGCCAAGTGGAATCAGACCCTCTTCCTTTTCAGTCACGGTTACGTGGCCCCGGGCGGCGCGAACGGCGCGGTGGCGGCGCCATTCGCCGCGGCTCGGACCTGGCTGCTCGACCATCACTACGCGATTGCGGGATCCGCCTACGCCTCGACCGGCTGGGCGATCGAGGATGCGCTCAAGGACCAGATCGCGCTGCTCGATTTCTTCGAGAAGAGAATCGGAAAACCGAAGCGCGTGATCGCCTGGGGTGGCTCCCTGGGCGGGATCATCACCGCCGGCCTGGTCCAGCTGCACCCCGCTCGATTTGCCGGCGCGATGCCGCTGTGCGGGGTGCTCGCGGGCGGAATCGCGACGTGGAACTCCGAGCTGGACGCGGCCTACGCATTCAAGACGCTCCTCGCACCCACTTCGGCGCTGCAGCTCGTCCACATCACGGATCCCGACGCGAACGGGCAGCTCGCGGACCAGGTCCTGAACGCCGCGGCTGTCAGCCCGCAGGGCAGGGCGCGGCTGGGGCTGGTGGCGGCCCTCACCGATCTCCCCGGCTGGTTCGACCCCCGTCTACCCGAGCCGGCGGAGGCCGATTACTCCGGGCGCGTGCTCGCGCAGATCGAGTGGGAATCGCGGGTCGATTTCAACTTCGCCTTTCGCTACCGCAAAGAGCTGGAGCATCGAGCGGGTGGCAATCCGTCCTGGAACACGGGGGTGGACTACGGCGCACTGCTGGCGAGCTCGCCCGATCGGAACGAAGTCCAGGCGCTTTATTCCCAGGCGGGTCTCGACCTCCAGAGGGACGTGCGATCGCTGAACGCGGGCGCGAACATCAAGGCCGACGCCAACGCCGCTGCTTATCTCGAACGATTCATCAGCTTCGACGGGGGCCTCAGCGTGCCGACCCTTTCGATGCACACGACGGGCGACGGCCTGGTCGTTCCCCCGAACGAGAGCGCTTACGCGCAGGTGGTGGGCGCGGCGGGCAAGAGCGAGATGCTGCGCCAGCTGTTCGTCCACCGCGCGGGACACTGCACGTTTTCGGCCGCCGAGACGATTGCTGCGCTCGGGGTCTTGCTGCGTCGGCTCGACTCGGGCCGGTGGGACGACGCCGCGCTGCAGCCAGAGGCGTTGAACGCCGCCGCCCTGGCCCAGGGGGCCGCCGCCAACCAGTTTTTCGGATTCGCGCTCCAGCCTTCTTTCGCCGCGTTCACGCCGGCGCCGCACCCGCGTCCCTTCGCCAAGGGCTCGGCGATCCCGGCCTAGAATCTCGACCCGTGGCGACGTTCAAGGCCGTGCTCCAGCCCGACCCGACCGGCACCGGCACATTCGTCCTGGTCCCTCGCAAGCTCCATGAGGAGCTGGGTCTCAAAGGCCGGCCCAAGATCCAGGCCGTGATCGCCGGTCACCCATACCGCGGCTCATTGATGCCGATGGGTGATGGAACCTACTGCCTGGGAGTCCTGAAGTCGATCCAGCAGGCCGCGGGCGTCAAGCGCGGCGACACCATCACGGTCGAGCTCGAGGTGGACACGGCTCCCAGAACCGTCGACGTCCCGCCAGACCTGGCGAAGGTGCTGGCAGGGGACAAGAAGGCTGCGGCGGCCTGGGAAAAGCTTTCCTACACGAACAAGAAGGAGATCGCGCGAAGCCTCGAAGAGGCCAAGCAACCTGGGACCCGCGAGCGGCGCCTCGACGCCGCGCTCCAGAAGCTCCGGGCCTAGGGACTCCTCTCCGCCTTCAATCTATACCGCACAGGGGGGCTTGCGGCAAGCCCCGGGTCGTGCCGCATGATCGCCCGCTGAAGCCAGAACCTACGGAAATGGGAGACGAGTAATGGACGCCGACGTGATTGTCGTGGGCGCCGGCCCGACCGGCCTGATGCTCGCCGGTGAGCTGCGCCTGGCTGGCGTCGACGTCGCCATCGTCGAGCGGCGAGCCGGCCAGGACCTCACCGGCTCGCGCTCACGCGGTCTGCATTCGCGCACGATCGAGGTGCTCGACCAGCGTGGTATCGCCGATCGGTTCCTGTCGGAGGGGCAGGTGGCGCAGGTCGCGGGGTTCGCCGGCACCCGCCTGGACATCAGCGGCTTTCCCACCCGGCACCCATACGGGCTGGCGCTGTTGCAGAAAGACTTCGAGCGCATCCTGGCCGGCTGGGTCGACGAGCTCGAGGTGCCGATCCATCGCGAACGTGACGTGACCGGATTCGTGCAGGACGCTACCGGCGTCGACGTGCAGCTGTCCGACGGCACGTCCCTGCGGGCGGACTACCTCGTCGGGTGCGACGGAGGGCGCAGCGTGGTCCGCAAGGCGGCCGGCATCGAGTTCCCCGGATGGGAGCCGACGACGAGCACCCTGATCGCCGAGGTCCACCTGGCCGAGGAGCCGCAATGGGGCGTGCACGACGACGCCCTGGGTCGCCATGCGTTCAGCAAGCTGGAGGGTGGGCTGGTGGGGGTCCTGGTGACCGAACGCCAGGTCGGACACACCAGTGAGCCCACCCTGCGCGATCTGAGCGAGGCGCTCGTCGCCGTCTGGGGTACCGACTACGGAGTTCACAGTCCCACCTCGCTCACCCGGTTCACCGACATGGCGCGACAGGCCGCGACCTACCGGGCCGGGCGCGTCCTGCTGGCCGGTGACGCCGCACACGTCCATTACCCGGTGGGTGGACAGGGCCTCAACACCGGGGTGCAGGATGCGGTGAACCTGGGGTGGAAGCTGGCCCAGGTCGTCAACGGGACATCACCGGACAGGCTCCTGGATACCTACCACGCCGAGCGCCACCCGGTCGCCGCCCGCGTGCTCCGCAACACCATCGCGCAGACCTTGCTTATCAACCCCAACGACTACGTCAAGACGTTGAGCGACATCATCGCCGAGCTCCTCACCATGGAAGAGCCCCGCAGGCGATTCGCCGGGATGATCTCCGGCCTCGACATCCACTACGACCTCGGAGAGGGACACCCGCTGCTCGGACGCCGTATGCCCGACCTCGACCTGGACACCGCGGACGGTCCCACGCGCGTCTTCACCCTGCTGCACGACGCCCGGCCCGTCCTCCTCAACGTCGGTGAACCCGGCGGTTTCGACATCTCTCCTTGGACGAATCGAGTCCGGTTGGTCGACGCCACGCACGATGGCGCATGGGAGCTCCCGGTCCTTGGCGAGATCGCTGCGCCTCCCGCCGTGTTGATCCGACCCGACGGGCATGTCGCCTGGGCGGGAGACCTCACGGACCCAGCGCTGCCTCGAGCACTGGCGACCTGGTTCGGCTAGGGTCCGTTGATCGGCGTGGCGCCGATCTGGCCCGCGATCAACAGGGTCGTCGGGTAAAGCCCCAAACCCAGCGACGCGAGGCCGCTCAAAGCGATCGCGAACCGGCTGCTGAACGAGGCGGGTACGCCGTCGACACGCGGCGACGGTGACCAGATGGGGATCAGGACCCGGACGTAGTAGAAGACAGAGACCACGCTCATGAGCACCGCCAGCACGACGAGCCACGTGTAGCCCGCCCCGACGCCCGCGGTGAACAGAAAAAGCTTGCCGAAGAATCCGACCGAAGGCGGAAATCCCGCGAGCGACAACATGAACACGGTCATGCCAAGGCCGAGCAACCAGTTCCGCCGCGCGAGGCCTTCGAGGTCGGCGAAGCTGTCGCGGTCGCCGTCCGGGCGGGCGAGCAAAGTGATCACGGCAAACGCGCCGAAGTTCATGAACATGTAGACGAAGAGGTAGTAGAGGACCGCCTCGAGACCCATCTGTCCCCCGGCGATCACGCCAATCAAGATGTAGCCGGCCTGGGCGATGCCGGAGTACGCGAGCAGGCGCTTCAGGCTCGTCTGGACGATCGCCATCAGGTTGCCGACGATCATGCTCGTGGCGGCGACGAAGGCCAGCAGCGTCTGCCACTCCGGCGCGAGGTGGGGCAGCCCGCCCTCGAAGACGCGCACGATCATGGCGAAGGCGGCGGCTTTGGTCCCGACGGACATGAAGGCGGTGACCGGCAGCGGCGCGCCCTGGTAGACGTCTGGCGTCCACATGTGGAACGGCGCCGCCGAGACCTTGAAGGCAAACCCGACGCCCATCAGCAGGATGCCCATCAACAAGAGCGGGTTGGATCCGGCGGAAGAGGTGAGCCGCTGGGCGATGTCGGGGATCACGGTCGTGCCGGCGGCTCCGTAGACGAGCGCCATGCCGTACAGCACGAACGCGCTGGCGAAGCCTCCGACCAGCAAGTACTTGGCCGCCGCCTCCTGCGACCGGAAATCGGTGCGGGCGAATCCGCACACGATGTAGAGAGCAATCGAGAGCAGCTCGAGGCCGAGGAAGACTGTGACCAGCGACGTGGCCGACGCCAGGACCATCATCCCGATGACCGCGGCCATGATCAGGATGTGGAACTCGGACTCGAGGAGCCCTCGCTTCTTGAGGTACGAGTGCGACAGCGCGACGGTGAGGATGCCGAGGCTGGCGAAAAGCATCTCGAAGAACAGGGCGAAGTCATCCCCCGTGGCGAACTTGTGATAGGCGTATCCGTTGGTTCCGTAAAGCCAGCGGAAAACGGCCACCCCCAACGCGTACGCAAACCCGACGGCGGCCGCGATGGCGACCGCGCCGTCGCGCCGGCTGCGCGGCAGCACCAGGTCGAGGACCAACGCGAACAGCAGGAAACCGGTCAGGGTCGCGATGGGTGCGATCTGGCCCAGGTCGGCGAACGCCTGCGACCACGAGTAGGTGAGGTCCGTACCCGGCGGCACTACTTGTACAGCCCCGCCTGGCCGAGCGACGTCATCAGCTGCGTCAAGGCGTTCGGGTACCAGCCGATCGCAAACATGACGGCGATCAGAGGCGCCAGCACGAGCACCTGCGCCGCCCGAATGTCCGACCTCGGCACAGGCCCCATCGGCGCCCCCTGGGTCACGCCCTGGAACAGCCGGAGCATGTAGACGGGCGCCAGCACCAGGCCGATGGCGCCGAACACGGCCAATAGCGGGGCGCGCTGCCAGGCGCCGAGCAGGGTCATGAACTCGCCGACGAAGCTGTTCAGCCCGGGCAGCCCGAGCGCCGCCAACGTGACCACGGCGAAAACGCCCGCCATCACGGGCATGCGTAGCGCCAGGCCGGCGATGGCGGACCTATCCCTGATGCCGGTGTAGGCGGCGATCCAGCCGACGATCAGGAATAGCGCGGCGATGATGATCCCGTGGTTGACCATCTGCAAGACAGCCCCCTGCTGGCCCTGGACGTTGAAGGCGAAGATGCCGAGCACGATGAAGCCCATGTGGCTGATGCTCGAGTAGGACACGAGCAGCTTCATGTCGTCCTGGACGAGCGCCATCAGCGCGCCCCAGATGATCGCCGCCACCGCAAGCACCGGGATGACCCAGCGCCAGTCCCACCAGTCGACGGGCTGTGGGAACAGGGGCACCGCGATGCGTAGGAAGCCGTAGGCGCCCGCCTTGCCCATCACGCCGGCGAACGTGATCAGCATCGGGATCGGGGCCGCGCTGTACGCGTCGGGCAGCCAGCTGTGGAAGGGGAAGAGGGGGGTCTTGATCGCGAAGGCCAGGGCGAAGACGAAGAACAGCCCGAACTGCATCCCCGGCGATGGCGCGAGCGTGGCGAGCTTCGACAGGTCGAATGTCTGCTTGCCGGTGACGACGTACTCGCCGATGACGCCGACCAGCATCAAGAGCGATCCCGCGAGGGTGTAGAGCACGAACTTCAGCGCCGCCCATCCCGGCCGCGCGCCCTCGCCGTACAGCCACAGCAGGAAGTAGGCGGGGATGAGCATCGCCTCCCA
>VBGV01000381.1 GCA_005880755.1 Chloroflexota bacterium | reverse complement strand
CATCGAGCTCTACGGCACGAAGGTGATCCCGCGAGTGCGGGAACTGCTGGCCGATTAGACATTGCCGATCGAGGCCCGGGATCGCGTGGCTTCAGATTTTCGGCGATAGTAGGCGAGACTCAGTCATCTGAAGACCTCCCCGAGACGACCGGTGCGCGCCGGCAAGGAGTCCACTATGTCGACATCCAGGACGACCGGCAATCCTGGTCGACCACACGGCACGATGGCCACAGCCGTCCTATATGCGCCGCGCGATCTGCGAATTGAGCAGCGTCCAGTTCCAACGCCGTCAGAAGGCGAGGTCCTGGTCCGGATTCTGTCGGTCGGAGTTTGCGGATCCGATGTCCACTACTACGAGCACGGCCGCATCGGCGATTTCGTGGTCCGCAGCCCGTTGGTTTTGGGACACGAATCGTCCGGTCAGATAGTGGAAGTCGGCCAAGGAGTCTCACGTGCACGAGTGGGCGAACGTGTCGCTATCGAACCGGGCGAGCCATGTGGTCGGTGCGATCAGTGTCGGTCCGGCAGGTACAACCTATGTCCGAACATCAGATTCCATGGCACGCCTCCCGTCGATGGCACTCTGTCGGAATTCGTCGCTGTGAAGTCGGATCTCGCCTACAAAGTGCCCGATGAAATCAGTGACAACGCAGCTGCTCTGCTGGAGCCGCTTTCTGTGGGCATTTGGGCAATCCGCAAAGCCGGCACCCAGGCCGGGAGCTCAGTGCTGATCGCAGGGGCAGGCCCAATCGGCCTGGTGACGACCATGGTTGCGCGTGCCGTCGGAGCGACGCGAATCGCCGTGAGTGACGTCAACCGGAACCGACTGTCGGCGGCCTTGGCACGGGGCGCCACGGAGATCGTGGTCCCGGGCTCTGATGACGTCTCCGGCGAGTTCGATGCGTTCATCGACTGCTCCGGTTCGTCAGCCGCCATTGATGCAGGGGTTCGTGTGGTTCGGCCGGCGGGGTCGGTCGTTTTGGTTGGGATGGGTGCAGATGAGTTGAGGCTGCCTCTTGGAGTGATTCAACAACGCGAGCTGGTCATTACCGGCACATTCCGCTACGC